>JAGHBX010000316.1 GCA_021160785.1 Planctomycetota bacterium
ATGCTTGATTTGTTATTTGAGGAGAATACGGCTATGCGGAAAATGTTGCCTGTGATATCCGGGCGTAACCCGGTTTTTTTGTTATGTTTGGCGGGTGTCTGCATATCTAACTGCTCCTGTATTGAGTCGGGTCAGCGGGCTGATTTTTATGTCGATCAGGCCCAGTGCAAGGCGTTGACACGTTCGAGGCTGCTGGTCGAGATGCCGGAGATTTGTCCCACGCCGGACGGCATGGCTCTTGATTCGGAGGGCAATATCATCGTGGCGTGTCCGAATTATGCCGATCAGTCGCAGCCTGCGGTGTTGATGAAGATCGACAGGAACAAGCAGGTGCGGCTGTACTGTCGCGTGCCCACTCATCCGGAAACGGGTGTGGCGTGTCCGATGGGTATCGCGTTCGGGCCGGACGGCGATTTGTATGTCTGCGACAACCAGGGCTGGGTGGAGGCGAACGACAAGGGGCGGATATTGCGACTTCGAATCCGCAACGGGCAGGTCGTCAAGACCACCGTTGTCGCCGACGGCATGGCCCATCCAAACGGCGTACAGGTGCATAAGGGTAAGGTGTACGTTACCCAGAGCATGATGCCCAAGGTCAAGACCGATCAACTGACAAGCGCGGTGTATCGTTTCGATGTCGACGACGTCAATATCAAAGTCAATAATACGTTAGACGATGCCAACGTGCTGATCGCGATTAAGACTTTGAACATGGATTGTCAGTACGGGCTGGACGGTATCGTCTTTGACAGCAAGGGCAATCTTTACGTTGGTAATTTCGGCGACGGGACGATTCACAAGATCACTTTGGATTCGCAGGGTAAGGTTACATCCAACAGGATTCTTGCCAAGGATACGTGTATGAGGACGACCGACGGTATCTGCGTCGATGCGGCGGACAATATATATGTTGCCGATTTTTCGGAAAACGCCGTGTGCAGGGTAACGCCTGCGGGAGATGTGCAGGTGCTGGCGCGGAGCGGCGACTGCGACGGGTCGAAAGGCGGGCTGGACCAGCCGGGCGAACCGATCGTCTGGGGCGACAAACTCGTGGTAACCTGTTTCGACATGGTGACCGGTCCGGACAAGGTCAACACGGGACATGACGAACCGTATACGATCGCATATATCGATATGAACGAAATCAAATAGCGACCAGCTTGGGTGCCGAAACAGGAGTGCGAATATGAGGACAGTTGCAGTCGTAGAGCCGGGCAAGGTGGAAGTGGTGGATATCGCCGAGCCGAAGCCCGGGGCATATCAGGCCAGGGTCAAGACGGAAGCGGCGTGTCTGTGCAACGCCACGGACGGTAAATTGGTTGCAGGTCTCTTTCCCGGCGTGGAGACGTATCCGCTTATCTTAGGGCATGAATGTGTCGGAATCGTCGATATGGTCGGAGATAAGGTCCGCAATTTCAAGGCGGGCGACCGTGTGATCGGCGGGCTGGTGTTCGATTTTGCCGAGCCGGGGTATTCCAGCGGCTGGGGCGGATTTTGTGAGTATACGCTTGCAACCGATCACGATGCGATGGTCGAAGACGGCGTAGCGGACGCCGAGCACGGCTGGTTCGAGTGCTATGAGATCCAGCGGGCCGTGCCGAAAGATATTTCCGTCGAGGCGGCGGTTCTGTTGTGCACGTGGCGCGAGGTGTACGGCGGCTTCGGCGATTTCAATCTGCGCCAGGCCGACGACATCCTGGTCTTCGGCGCAGGGCCGGTGGGATTGAGTTTCCTGTCGTTCGGCAAGCTGTTGGGGTCGGGCTATATCGGCGTCGTCGATCCGTTGGAGAACAAACGCCAGAGGGCGCTTGCGATGGGGGCCGATCAGGTCTTTGCTCCCGACAGCGACGAACTCAAACAGCTCATCGAAAAACGCGGCAAACCGTTCGACGCCGTTATCGACGCGGTCGGCAACAGCGCTATCATTAATACCGCGCTTGGCATGATCAAACTCGGCGGGGCGATTTGTGTTTACGGTGTTATAACCGACGAGACGATTACGGTCAACAAGGCGGCGGGGCCGTATAATTTCAACCTTTATGTGCATCAGTGGCCCACACGCTTTCGAGAACGAGCGGCGCAGGAACCCCTGTGCGAGTGGATTCGACAGGGCAAAATCAAGCCGGAGGATTTTCTCACGCACGACTTCAAGATGGAGCAGATAAACGAAGCACTCGAAGCCGTAAAAAACGGGCAGGTTATTAAGGCTATACTGCGATATTAGGGTACCCAGTGTCATTCCGACCGGAGCGAAGCGAAGTGGAGGAATCCGCTAAAACGACATCGCCAAAGGCGATTCCAATTCAACCAAGCTTTGGGAAAGCACAAATGAATAAGCACGTTATTGCATTGGATATCGGTACGCAAAGTGTTCGGGCGGCGGTTGTGGGCGCGGGCGGCGCGATACGCGGTATTGCGCAGGTCAAGCACGAGGTCGACAGTCCGCAGCCGGGCTGGGCACAACAGAGGCCCGAGGCATGGTGGGATAACCTTTGCAAGGCTGCTCGGCAGGTGCTCGGCGAGACCGGCATCGACGGCAAGTCGATTGCGGCGATAGCCTGCTGCGGGCAGATGCACGGGCCTGTGGGTGTAGACGTTCGGGGCAATGTGACGACTCGGTGGGTTCAGTTGTGGTGCGACAAGCGCTGCGGGGCGCAGTGCGAAACTCTGCGCCGGGACCATGACGAACCGGCCCTTGCAAAGATTGCAGGTTCGTCGGTGAATCCGGCATGGACGGGGCTTAAGGTCAGATGGATTCGGGACAACGAGCCGGAAGTTTACGATAAGAGCCGATGGTTTCTGGTTCCCAAGGATTTTATCAACTACAAACTTACCGCCATCGCCGCCGCCGATCCGAGCGAGGCGTCGGGTTCGTTTTTGTGGGATTGCCGCACGGATGCGTATTCGGCCCAGCTTGCGGACGCCGTCGGCGTGGACCTTGATAAATTCGCGCCGGTCAGCGCCTCGCATGAGGTGATCGGACAGGTCAGCGCCGAGGCGGCAAAGCAGACCGGTCTGCCTGCGGGGGTTCCTGTGGTTGCCGGCGGTGGGGATTTTCCGGTTTCGATGTTGGGATTCGGTATTGTCGGTGAGGGCATAACCGCCGATGTTACGGGGACGAGTACGCTATTGGCTTCGCACAGCGCACGCCCACTGATTCACCCGGCGGTGCAAAACCTGCGTCATGTAGTGGACGGCTGGATACCGTTTACGATCCTCGATTGCGGCGGACTGAGCATGAAGTGGTGCAAGGACCTTGTCGGTTCGCTTGACGACGGCGAAGCGGATTATGACTCGCTCATAGAGACGGCGTCGAAAGCGCCGGCGGGCAGCGACGGACTGCTGTTTTATCCATACATGTTGGGGGAGCGTCGCCGCGAGAACACTACGGCAAGAGGCGGCTTCTTCGGCATTACGCTAAACCATAAGGGTTCGCATTTTGTCCGCGCGGTGATGGAAGGGGTGGCGCTGGGCATGGGCAAGGACATGGAACTCTTTAAGAGTCTCGGGCTGGAGGTCAGCGAAGTCCTTTGCGTCGGCGGCGGGACCAGGAACGAACTCTGGAACCAGATCAAGGCGGACATTATCCGGATGCCGTTGATATTGTCCAGCGAACCGGAAGCAGGGCTAAAAGGCGCTGCGCTGTTGGCGTGTGCGGGCGTGGGTCTGATCGACGATGTCGCAGCCGTTGCTCTGTCGCGTCGCACAACCGACAAGACGGTTGCGCCTCAGCGAAACAATGCCGGCGCATACCGGTCGGCGCTTACCGAATACTGCCGAGTATACGACCGGATGTTAGGCTTCTGGCAGGACCGCTGAGCCGGCGGCGTCTCCGACAACTTGCAGCGGTTTGTTTTCGTTTAGCCGATCAGCTTTGAGAGTTTGGCCTTTTGGAGCCTGTCTCTTGCCTTGTCGATTGCATCGTGGCCGACCTGCTCCATTCCCTTGGCGAACGGGGCCTTGTGGGTGATCTCGGCCATCTCCATCATCTGTATGAACGGGCCATCCACCGCCTCGATTATTTCAAGCATGGAGACGTCCTTGGCGGGTCTTGCCATGGTGAAGCCGCCGCGGGGACCACGCTTGCTTCGTAGTATATTGGCCATCACCATTTGCTGCATGATCTTGAGCAAAAATGCGAGCGGAAAATCATAGGTGTCGGCTATCTCCTTCGACATTACAGGGCCGTCTTTGCTCTTCTTTGCGACATACGCCGCCGCCGCCAAACCGTAAGCCGCCGCCCTGCTAATCCTCTGTGTCATGTTCCTGTCCCTTAAAACTTCAGTACGATTTTGTTGTAACATGCGCAGTATCGCACATCTTTGAGCGGATGCAAGGAATTTTTGCAACATTTTATTATCATCCCGGAAGTTGCAGTGGAATTGAAGAAAACTTGAGTTGCAATATTGTATTGTTGGTAGCAATTTGCTTTTATCACGGGAGACTCAAGACATGCAGGACATTATAACGTTAGAAGTGCTAAATACGGCATCAGAAAACAACCTTTTGGGACGATAATAAAGGTTGGTTGGCCGTTGCAAAAAACAGCCTCTTATTTCGGTCCCGATGTATCGGGAGGGCGCAAGAAAATGCTGCGAAAAAAGGTCGTGTGACAGGCGCGCGCCAAAAAGGGCGTTTTTGCTACACGACAAACTGGAAAAGTCTTGTTTTATACCCCCCTAAGTGGTTGTGTTTCAATAGCTTAAAGAATCGGGGCGACAGGACTTGAACCTGCGACCTCATGACCCCCAGTCATGCGCGCTAGCCAAACTGCGCCACGCCCCGAATGTTGTGTCATTTTACCGCTGTTTGAAACAAATGACAACTGTTTTTCTGGCGGCGAAACGGATTGCCGGCCATAGCGACATTTTAGAGTCGCCTGCCGATCCGGTTAAATGGCGGTTTTGCCCATAAAAATCGGAAAAATTCAAGAAAAAGTGTAACCATTTATCGTCTCAGGGGCTCATTATAATCAATGCAATCCTTAGAATCGCAACCAGGCCAACTTCTGAATCTGCAAAAGGGGACCATTTTGAAGGGGCGTAAAATGGCAAAGGAGAAGAAAATGCAAAGGGGATTTATCGCAATTTTGACGATGGGGATTCTGGTTTTGTCGGCTTTGAGTGCGGCATCGGAACATGTGGCGCTGCATAAACTTGATGCGCAAAAAGTGATATATGTCGATGACGATGCGCCGGGTGGTAATGACGGGTCTAGCTGGACGAACGCATTCAATAATTTGCAGGATGCGCTGATGTTCGCTTCTACTGAAGATGAGATTCGGGTGGGACGGGGAGTCTATAGACCCGACGAGTTCGTATTGAGCGACAGGGCGAATCTGGGGCGAATGGAAACCTTTCAGCTTATCAATGGCGTGACTATTAAGGGTGGCTACGCTGGCTTCGGCGAACCCAATCCCAATACCCGTGACATTGAACTCTACGAAACCATCCTATCCGGGGACCTGCTGGGCAACGATGATCTTTGCACTCCTGTTACTGATCTTTTGAACGATCCCTGCCGCTGCGAGAACAGTTATCATGTTGTCACTGGAACCGACAGCGGGGCCGACGAAACCGCCATCCTGGACGGCTTCACTGTTA
The DNA here is from genome assembly GCA_021160785.1 of Planctomycetota bacterium. Lineage (GTDB taxonomy): Bacteria > Planctomycetota > Phycisphaerae > Sedimentisphaerales > Anaerohalosphaeraceae > B28-G16. Next base: position 5,604 of record JAGHBX010000316.1, read on the forward strand.
CAGCGGGAAATGCTGACGGCAGCTATCCAAACAACCGCGGCGGCGGGCTTTTTCAATGCGATGGCCTGATCACCAACTGCACCATCAGCGGCAACTCAGCCAACTACGGCGGTGGAATTTATGGCGGATCACTTACGTTAATTGATTGCATTATAATTGGCAATGTATCACAAAGTTCCGGGGGCGGCTGGGATGCTCCCAGTAATTCGAGATTAATCAATTGCTTGTTCAGCGGCAACCAGACCGGTGGGTCCGGCGGGGCCATCTTCTGTCCATGTACATCCATTGAAATGATCAACTGCACCGTTACGGGTAATGTAGCTGAGGGAGAAGATTTCTACCGGGGCGGCGGGATCTGCGGTGACGATGATACGGATATGTTCTTAACCAACTGCATTTTCTGGGGTAACCGCGATATCGACGGCATGATCGAATCGTCTCAGATCTGGCAGGATTATGTCTCCCAGACCCATGTCAATCATTGCTGCGTTCAGTGCTGGACCGGCATTCTGGGCGGCTCCGGCAATCATGGTAACAATCCGAAATTCGTCGATCCCGACGGAGCGGATGATATCGCAGGTACGTTGGATGACAACCTGCGCTTGCAAGCGAATTCGTTCTGTGTCAATGCCGGCGACAATGACGCCGTTTTGCCCTCTGTTCTTACGGACCTCGATGGAAATCAGCGGATTTTCAATGGTGTGGTGGATCAGGGCGCCTATGAGAATGACAGCACCGAACCCCCTCAGATTGCGCATTGGAAACTGGACGAAACCGGCGGCGATATCGCTGAGGATTCGGCGGGGGATCACGAGGGCACGCTTCAGGGCGATCTGATATGGCGACCGCAGTGCGGCAGAATCGCCGGCGCCTTAGAGTTCGATGGCCAGGGCGATCACGTTAACTGTGGCAATGATAGCAACTTCAACATCACAGGCGCTATCACCCTGGCGGCCTGGATCAAAACCGAGTCGGCGGCGGGTAAAAAGACGATCCTGGCCAAACACGACGATACCTGGAGAATTCGCATTCATAACGGGAATTTCGAACTGGTGCTGCCAGGACTTTCCGGCCAACAATGGTTTACGGTTTCCGGTTCTGCCGTCAACGACAACCGCTGGCATCATGTCCTCGGCGTATATGACGGCCATTCGATAGCCAGTGTCTATATCGATGGTTACCTGGATGCCTCACGCGATGCTTTCGGAAGTCTCAATACCAATGATGAAGATGTTTGCATTGGCCGCAATTCCCTCTTGCCGGAGAGAGATTTTGTCGGACGGATTGATGATGTACAAGTTTATGACTACGCCTTAAATGACGATGAAATCGCTAATTTAGCCTATCCGCCCACCATCTATCACGTCGATGCGGCGGCGACGGGTCAGAAGAACGGATTTTGTTGGTCGGATGCCTTTGTGGAGCTGCAGTCGGCGCTGGCGGCGGCGGAATGCGGCGATCAGATCTGGATGGCGGCAGGGACGTATCTGCCGGATTATGATCTGAATACCGGTTCACATACGGACGACCGGCAGGCGTCGTTCCGGTTGCAGAATGATTTAGTGATCCAGGGCGGTTATGCCGGCTATGGTGCTGCCGATCCTTATGAAAGGGACATCAAAAAATATGAAACCATTTTGAGCGGCGATTTAATGGGAAATGATGCCGAAGGAATCCGCCCGCAGAATCTCTTAGGTCATTCGAGCCGGGGAGATAATTGTTATACCGTGATATTTGCTTTGAACACATCGCGCAGTGCGATTCTGGACGGCGTGACGATCTATGGAGGCCAGTCGAACGTGTTGGGGTCGGATTCACCGCTTCGTTCTGGAGGCGGGATCTATATGGAATCGAGTAATCCTACCTTGCGGAATTGCAGGTTTCTCTCGAACGCCGCGAGATGGAGCGGGGGGGGTATATTGAACCATCATCATGATGGTATGCCTTGGATTGAAGGTTGTGTTTTTGAAAGTAATTATAGTGGTTGGTGCGGAGGGGGGATGTGTGATAACTATTCCAGTCCGATTTTGCGGGATTGCCGCTTCGAACGAAATTTTGCCGGCATAGGCGGGGGATTTTACGGCCTCGGGGGACGTTATGACCAGCAGGAATGCATCTATAGCGGTAATACGGCTACACTTGCAGGCGGGGGACTGTTCATTTATGAATACGGTGAAGATACCAAATTGTCCAACTGTATTTTTATCGGCAACCGGGCTTCCAGAGCAGGGGCAGTCGGTATGGATTCGGAAATCGATGGGACTTTGACGCTTTTGAATTGCACCATTGCGGAAAATCAAGCCGATGAATCTGTCGGGGGTGTCAATTATCCCGGTGCCACGATGCGGAATTGTATTTTTTGGGGGAATTCTGATCCCAGCGGGCATGGTGAAGCGGCCCAGATCGGATCCGGTGGTTCTGATATAAATTATTGTTGCGTGCAGGGCTGGACGGGGGGATTCGGCGCAACGGGCAACATCGGAGCGGATCCGGGGTTTGTAGAAGCGGGATATTGGGATTCCAACGATACGCCGGGTATTCCGAATGACGATATTTTCGTCCCCGGCGACTACCACCTAAAGTCACAAGCCGGCCGATGGGATATGAACAGCCCAGGCTGGGTCCAGGATGACGTGACCAGTCTGTGTATTGATGCCGGCGACCCGATGGCGCCGATAATGCACGAGCCGTTTCCCACCGGCGGGGTTATCAATATGGGCGCTTACGGCGGGACGGCCGAAGCGAGCAAATCATACTTCGGTGAGCCACTCTGTGAAATAATCGTCGCCGGAGATATAAACGGCGACTGTGCTGTGGATATGACTGATTTATCGTTTATCGCTTTTCATTGGCTGGAAGATAATAATCCGTAAAGAATAGGGAGGGATTTCAGAATGAGGAAAAAGAGTCATGTGGTGATTTTATTGGTTTTGGCGGGTTTTTGCTTTATTGCAACAGCCAATGCGGAACTGGTAATCACCGAAATCATGAGCGAAAGTGCTAACGGCGGCGAAATAGATGGAGACTGGTGGGAATTGACCAATACCGGCCCTTCGTCTGTTAACTTAACGGGCTATTCGTGGGACGATGAAAGTCATCAGATTCCCGGCGCCGTTATATTTGGAAATATCATCATTGAGGCAGGTGAATCCATTATAATTATTGATGTACCTGCCGATGTTGCCGAGGAGCTATGGAAACCTGTCTGGAGTCTCGGTGCAGAGGTGAATGTATATAATCGTGAAAGCCACTTTACCGGGATCCCCCATGGTCTTGGTAGTTCCGATGGAGTGTTCCTCTACGATACCGGTAATGTATTGGTTACATCCGTCACGTATCCGAGCCGCACAACCGGATTCTCGAATGAGTGGGCGATAGACGGGACATTTCTCGGTCTCAGCGTTAGCGGCGAAAACGGCGCCTATCAAGCCATGTCCGACGTTGCTTCACCGGGCCATGCGGTGCAGAGTGAGCCGTGCAGCAGCTCGGGCAAAATGTTATACTGGACTGACAAGGATTTGTCTAAAATACAGAGATTGAATCTCGATAGCGGATGCCTCGAAGATATACTAACTGTCTCAGATGGGCTGGTCAACCCCCGCGGGTTTGCGATCGATACATCCAGCAATAAGATGTATTGGTCCGATGGTGCGCTCGGAGAAATTCACCGTGCCAACCTCGATGGATCGGGAAATAAGATACTTTTAGCAGGATTATCGTACCCGACCGATCTGGCGCTCGATACCGAAAACAGCAAAATATACTTCTCTGAGACAGGACAGGCCAGGATTCGAAAAGTCAATCTCGACGGAACAGGCCCGATCGAAAATGTTATTACCGGTACAGGTGTTCCGTACTACCTGACGCTCGATCTGCCAAACAGCAGGATTTACTGGGCTGACGTCAACAACACCGTCATCCGTCGTGCAAACCTTGACGGTACGGGTATTGAGGTTTTTATTTCGGGCCTGACCTACGTACGCGATGTCGTCCTCGACGTACCTGGCAATAAGATTTACTGGTGTGACCGCTATGATTCAATTGTCCAGCGTGCAAACCTAAACGACGGTTCAGGCATAGAAATCCTCTACGGCCCGACAGGCCTGGACCGTCCCCACGGCCTACTCCTTGACGATACCGATGACACGTTATACTGGACAGATACCGACACCACCGCCGTCTACCGCGGAAACAAAGAAGGAACCGCACCAATGGAAATACTCGCATCGGGATTGGACGGGCCGTGGGCGCTGGCGATTGTTATGGTAAGGGAGATCAAATATGTCGATACCGATGCAACAGGCGACAATGACGGAACAAGCTGGGAAGATGCTTTCAATCACCTCCAGGATGCCTTATCTGCTGCAGGGTCAGGCGATGAAATTTGGGTAGCCCAAGGCATCTATGAACCTGATGAGGATACTGACAATCCAACCGGAACAGGCGAGCGCGTTGCAACGTTCCAGCTCAAAAATGGCGTTGCCGTCAAGGGTGGCTACGCCGGATTCGGCGAACCATATCCGGATGCGTGGGACGTAGAACTATATGAAACTATCCTCAGCGGCGACCTGTCAGGTAACGATGGGGCGGATTTTGTTAATAACGATGAGAACAGCTACCACATCGTCAACGGCGCCGGAACCAACTCAACGGCTGTGTTAGATGGCTTTATTATAACTGGCGGCAATGCCAATGGTTCTTTTATAAACGCCGCTGGTGCCGGAATGTACATGAATGATTATAGCAGCCCGACTGTGTTAAACTGCACTTTCAGAGGTAACTCGGCCATCAATGGCGGTGGAATGTTCATTGAGGAAGGCGGCACTTCAATAATTAAAAACTGCATCTTCATTCGTAACTCAGCGGGTAACTACGGTGGAGGATTATATGGTGAAGATGAATGTGATTATACATTGGTCAACTGCATATTCACAAATAACAGGGCCGACTATGGTAGTGGAATTTACAATTTCGGAGGTGATATGAGTCGTCAATCGCTGACTAACTGTACATTCTACAACAATTGGGCCGGCTCCAATGGCGGCGGAATTTACAACACCCTGCATAGCTCTTCGACGTTGACCAACTGTATTTTCCGGGGCAACGGTGATAGCAGCGGAATAAATGAGTCCTCGCAGATTTATGGTTACAACCCGGATATCAACTATTGCTGCATTCAGGGTTGGACAGGCGGTCTGGGCGGAATTGGTAATCATGGAGATGATCCGCTGTTCGTAGACGCCGACGGAGTAGATGACATAGACGGCACCGAGGATGACGACCTGCGACTGTCGCATGATTCTCCCTGCATCGATCATGGCGACAACGCCGCAATGCCCATCGGGCTAGAGACTGACCTGGATGGCCGGGCCAGGATTATAGACGGCGATTGTAACGATACCGACATCGTGGATATGGGCGCCTACGAGTTCAACTTTGCTTATATGGGCGACTTCGATAATGATTGCGAGGTGGATTTTGGCGACTTTGCCATACTTGCACAGGCTTGGTTGACTGAGGCTGGAGATGTCCAATGGAATCCTGCTTGCGACATTGGCATCCCTAATGATAGTTCCATCAATATGCCGGACCTTCATGTATTTGTCGAAAACTGGCTGGCAGGTGTTGAGTAGTTGCATATGCGGGTTATATTACGTTATGGCGGCACATCCGGAGCCGGTAAATCATACTTCGGTGAACCGGCAATCCGGTATGATTTCGTGCTGTGCGATCATGGAAACCGCCCAAAATGCCGGTTTTTGATTTGACGCCACTTCCTTTTTAGGCTATCGTACCCCATTGGAGCAAAAGGCCTGTCAGATAAATGAAAAGGAGAAAGAGCTTATGGACGTTCAAATCTTCACCACCCCTATCCTCGACGGTATCACTATCAAGGAATACAAGGGAATCGTGATCACTCGTAATGTGCGGGCGCTGAATATCATTCGCGACTTTTTCACCTCATTCCGCGATATCTTCGGCGGACGAAGCGGCTCGTATCAGGAGGTCATGAGAGATATGCAGGATGAAGTCATCGCCGAACTCAGGGCCGAGGCCAGAAGGCTCGGCGCAAATGCCATTGTAGGTTTCACCATCGACTATGACAATGTTGGCGCAAAGAGCAAATCACTGCTAATGGCTTCGGCAAGAGGAACCGCCGTCGTTATATAACAATGCCTGTTGCCGCCAAATGCAAAGAAGATATGCGGAGGAATATTCGTATTGGAAACTTACGTTCTTACAATAACGATTATCTTTATTATTGTAACCGCCTTCATCGGCGCTTTTGTCAGGGGCAGGCACCGCGACAAGTGTCTCAAGGCTTTTGCGAATTATATCATCACACTTGAGGACATGTCCGGCAAATGCATCTGGGGCAAGCTGCGTATTGAAACGACGGGGCTGGAACTGGCCTACGCCGAAAAGCATGCCGACGCCGACGGCCATGTCGAAGCCACCTTTATCCTTTATAAGGGCGAGTTTGCCAATATGCGGGCGCTGGTCCGGTTCCACGACGATCTGACCGAAAAGGGACGAGCCCAAAGACAAAAAGACCTCAAGAGAACCTGGCATCCCGGTATGCTCAGACGGTTGCGCAGAAAGGCTGCAAATGTGTTCAAGACCGTTCGCGATTCGGTGATGGAAGTTGTCAACCTGCTGCTGAGCCAGGCCAAGAAACACTCGGTGGCGGGAGGTGTCCTCGGCGCACAGGACAAGTATGTTTCGCAGATCAAGCAGGAACTCATCGGTGCGGCGGGCACTTCGTATGAGCCGCTGTTGGAGCGGCATATCGGCCATGTCGTTGTGCTGGAGATGATAAAGGATGACAAGGTCATTGAATATCCCGGCGTGCTGAAGGACTATACCGCCGAATTTATCGAGATCATGGACGTCAACTACCGCCCCGACGACAGCCAGCCCATCCGAAAGGCCGACCTGGTCGTACCCCGAAGATGCGGCATAGTCCGCCACCTCGGCGAATAACACACCCTTAGGGCGGTAAGTTCTCGCGGCTAAAATGCTCATTACGGCCGAAAAACCTTGATTTTTCGCTCTAACTGTGGTATAATGCGTTGCGTAGTTAAGGATAAATCTGCACCGAAAACAGGGGGAGTTACAAACCGTGCCTGTCCAACCGTCACATCACGTTTCGAGCTTCATATTTCGAATTTCGGGCTTGTTTCGGATTTCGATATTCGGATTTCCCCCGATCCGTCGGGGCGTATTATGCGAAACAAACCCAATCTCAGCCCGGCCAACAGCCGCTTTTTACAAAACAAACCCAATCACCACCCATTTCAAGCCAACCACGCTGGCCGAAGGTCAGTCTGGAGTTTATCCCGGCGCGCCGGGGATGTACATCGGGAAACCCAATCTCCCTGTACGGGCACGGCATGCCGTGCCCCAAAAACGCAAAACAAACCCAATTCCAGCACACCAGGTGTCCAACCACTCCGTCCGCACCCCAAAAAATGCAAAACAAACCCAATCCGGGTACCCACGCTGGCCGAAGGTCAGTCCCGACTTGTCGGGGAACCCAATTTCCGGCGCGCCGGACAAAACTAAGGACTAAAGACTATATGCTAAAGACTGATTTTAACGAAACGAACCCAATCTACGAACTACCAACCACCAACTACCAACTATTTATGCGAAACAAACCCAATTTCCAACCACCAATATACATTCTACAATCTACAATATACAATCCCAAGGCGTGTTTTTCGTTGACAAAGCGGGTCCGGGCGGTGCAAAATGACTATTGACAAATGACTAATTTACTATTTTGGTGGTTTGTTGGCCGATGATGCGAAAAAAGTACCGGACATCTTCAATTCGCCTTAGAAAAGGAGAAGTCATGAAGTCCAAACTGTTCTTAATCGTGTTGTTATTAGCTGCAATTTTTACCGTTGGCTGCCCACGGGATAAGCAGTCTCAGGACGACGAGTTGGCGAGAGTTGGCAATCTGCCCTATCAATTACAAAGTCTTGTCGGCGTTAAGGACGTATGGATCCTTGTTGATTACTTAGACGAAAATGCCCTGTCTACGGGCCTGACCGAAGAGCAAATTAAAAAAGACGTTGAATCAAAGTTGCGGCTTAACGGGATTAAGGTCAACGCAAGGCAAGAGAGAGCTGCCTTTAAGGATGGGGCATACCTTCATATAAGCATCAACACCCTTGCCTTCACGGACAGCCCGGATATAGTCTTTGGTGTTTCTGTCGAGTTGTCCCAGCCAGTTGAGCTTCGTACGGCTCGATCCAGGTCGGCCCGGGCGATAACATGGTACGACCGTTGCGTAGGAATGTATCCGGCGAGCGAATTCGCAGAAAGCACCAGACAGGAAGTCAAAAATGGCGCCGATACCTTCATATACGACTACTTCATAGCAAACCCAAAGAAATAACATGGACAGAACTCAGGAGTCAGGAGGGAAAAAAGTTGTCCGCAGATTTCGCAGAGGGCGCAGAGAACTGCAACCACCCCGGCGCGCCGGGATAAACTGGAACCTGCGGATGGATGGGTTTTTGGTTGACAAAGCGGGTCCGGGCGGCTTAGATGATTGATAAGCGAAAATTGCGGATTTTGGGGTTTTGTTGGGGAAAGATGCGAAACAGGTTTCTGACGCGAATGGGATCTTTATTTATGCCGTGAAGGGTATTCTATGAGCCATCGTGTTACGGAGTTGCATAGTATTATGCCAATAAAGAACATACCCTCTGTCATGGAGTATGGCATTCTTTCACATGAGCAGGCGTCTAAGTTGCCCCATCAAGATATTTCTTTGCCTGATGTACAGGATAGGCGAAGGAACGAGAAGGTTGGAAAATTGACGTTGCATCAGTATGCAAATTTGTATTTTTGTGCCCGAAATCCAATGCTGTATCTAAGAATAGACAAGAAAGATAGTTTGTGCATCTTGCGAGTTTCAAAAGATATCTTGAAATGCAAAGGGGTTGTTCTTTCCGATCGGAATGCATCGGCTTATGATTATGTCAAGTTTTATGAGTCTCCTCAGGGATTACACCACATAGATTTCGACCTGGTCTTTGCTGAATATTGGACAGACGACAATCAGTTTGAGTATTGGCGAAAGAAATCTGTTAAGTGCGCTGAAGTTCTTGTTCCACATTGTATCGGGGTCGAGTATATTGAAAGTGTTTATGTGGCCAATGATACCGGCAAAGTGAAAATCGAAAATAAAGGATTTAGCAAACCTATTGCTATAAATGCGCATATGTTCTTTATGTGATAGAGGCACCAATTATGATAGAGGTATTAATAGGCAACATATTCGATAGTAATGCCCAAACGCTGGTCAACACAGTTAACTGCGTGGGTGTTATGGGAAAAGGAATTGCACAAGAATTTAAGAAACGTTTTCCTGAGATGTATAAGGACTACAAGAGTTTGTGTAATAGAGAGGCGGTTCAACTTGGCCAGCCGTATATCTATAAGACTCTTTATGATAAAGCAATAATCAATTTCCCAACCAAAAACCATTGGCGAGCGATGTCTCGTTTGGATGACATTGAAAAAGGTCTGGAGTTATTTATAGAGAAATACAAACAATGGGGCATCAAATCAGTTGCTTTCCCTCCTTTGGGATGCGGTAACGGGGGATTAGAATGGGAAGTAGTCGGGCCTGTTATATATCAGAAATTGTTAGCCGTTGATATTCCCGTAGAAATGTATGCTCCCTATGGAACGCTTCAGAAATATTTAACAGAAGAATTTTTGTCAGGGGCTATTTTAAGTAATGCAAACAAGATAGTTGGTAAAAGACATGTCAAATTTAAGCCTGAATGGGCAGCCGTACTTGAAGTCCTACATAATCTGGAGAGACAGCCTTATGTGAAACCGGTTGGCAGGACTATCTTTCAGAAAATATGTTTTGTAATGCAAGAAACAGGAGTTGATCTTGGCTTCAAATTTTCGCAAGGAAGCTATGGCCCATATTCGCAAGGTATTAAAACAGCTCTAAAAGTTATGGCTAATAGCAATATGGTTTTTGAACAACAATTAGGTAGGATGACGGCACTAAGAACTGGTCCGGAATTTGAAGTGATTCGCAAGGAATATAAAGATACCACACAGAACTTTCAAGACAAGATTGAGAAAGTCACAGATCTATTCATGCGTATTAAAGACACCGATCAAGCCGAAGAGGTTACCACAGTGTTTTTTGTTATAAGAAAACTTAAAAAGCAGAAAGAAGCTGTTTCGGAAAACGAAATTTACGATGAGATATTAAACTGGAAAAAACGCTGGGATAAGCCTGAAAAAAAGAAATCTATTGCTTCAACAATTAGAAATCTTGGCATGTTGCATTGGATAGAAGCTGATTTCAGCGATTCATTAGATGTAAAGGAGTTAATAATATAATTACGATACAAGGGATAATTAGAGGTGCGCGGCGCCGTTTGGGGGTACTATTTTGTGTTTTGGTGGATGCCTCACTTCTGTGCGGTTTGCTACGGTGGAAGAGGGGGCGTATGGTTCGGTTAGAAGAACTCGAACGTTTCCAGTTTTGCTTTTAGCGTTTCGGCGGCGGTTATCTGCGGCCATCTGCGGATGAATGTGGTTTTTGGTTGACAAAGCGGGCCAGGGCAATGCAAAATGACTATTGACGAATGACTCCCGACGAATCGGGACGCAAGCATATTGGCGATTTTATCCGGGCGCGAGACGGCGGTTGATTGGGAAGTTAAAATTGTGGATTTTGGGGTTTTGTTGGGGAATGATGCGAAAAAGGTGCCTGAGGCCGCAAATTGAGTTAACGGCTTGCGGAGAATAAGGTTATGCCGCCAAAAAACGGGGTCTGATCCTTTAATTATTCTCTGTGAGATATGACAAAATGTAGAAGAGCAAAAGCTTCAGGGAGCAAAAATGGAAAGGCACATATCATTTGAAGATTACGTTATTATTTCTTGTGGGACACTTGCCCCGGAGTTGAATTACCTAAGAAAGCAGGGTTTTTTAGACGCCAAGAAAATTGTTTATACAACACCTGGCCGACATGAGATTCCTAAAGAACTTGAAAGTCAGTTGATACAAAAAATAAACGCTGCCAAAGAAGAAGCTAATAAAATCATAATAGTCTATGGCGGCAAATTCTGCTATGTCAACATCGATAATCCCTACAGAACAATAGATAAGATAATCCAGGAACAGAAAGACGGCGTTTCAATTTCCAGAACAAACGCAACTCATTGCATGGATATGTTAGCTAATGAAACAGAAAGAGAAGAAATCGGCGGTGGTAAGAAGATTTTGTGGCTTACTCCGGGATGGATAATCTATCGAAACTATGTATTTCAGGACTGGGATAAGGGCAAAGCCAATGAAAATTTTCCTCAGCATACAGGTGGAGCCATTTTATTAGACGGCATAGGCTTTTGGGATAGATATTCCGAAGGGCATCCTGTGGAACTCCTTGAGTTCTCTGACTGGATGGGATTAGAGATTCAACCCCATAGAGTTACATTGGATAGATTAAAAAACCTGCTTGCTGACTGTGTTGTTTCAGATATGGAAAAAGAAATAGCTGAACTGAAAAGCAGACTACCTGCTCACTCAGTAAAGCCATCAATGCTACAGCAGTTAGAACAACTTGAGGAAAAGCTGAAAAATGCCAAGAAAATAGGATAATGTGCCTGATAATAGATACGATTTTCAAAAATCAAAAAAGGATTGAAGATATAGATACGTGGGAAAGACAAAAGGGAGTTAAATTTCTGAGAAGAATTGGGCTGTGTGTCGACCAAACCGTTTTAGATTTTGGTTGCAGAGTAGGCCATTACACTATTCCGGCAGCCAAGATCGTCGGAAGTGAAGGAATTGTTTATGCCGTGGACAAAGAACGGCAAGCACTGAATGAACTGGAACAAAAGGCAGCTCACCTGAACTTGAAAAACATAAGAACAATAAACAGTTCAGGACAGGTACAAATAGACTTGGAAAGCGACTCTGTTGATGTGGTTTTGTTCTATGATGTTCTCCATTATCACGAAAAAAAAGAAAGAGAAAAACTGTACGCCGAAGCCTATCGTGTTTTGAAACAAGATGGCCTGCTTTCTGTTTATCCAAAGCATATCTTGGAAGATAATCCAATAATGGAGTTTCAAAACCTGAGCTTAGGTGAAATTAAGCAGGAAATTCAAAATTCAAGTTTTGTTTTCGGGGAAAGACATTGTGGCCTTATAAGCCACGATGACGATCTTAATCAAGGTTGTATCTTGAATTTCAGGAAAAGTCAAGGAGAAAAATGAAAGAAATCGATATTACCAAGGCAATTTATGAAGAATACAGCAGAAAGTTATCAGGGCATCTTGAAAATGATGTCGTCGTAGTTGGTACGGGCCCTGCCGGCTTAACTGCCGGCTATTATTTGGCCAAATTGGGGATAAAGACCACCATACTTGAAAAAAGACTCTCAACAGGCGGAGGAATCTGGGGAGGATCTGCGGGCTGGAATGTTATTACCGTTGAAGACAAGGGTATTTTAGATGAAATAGGTGTTGCTGCGCAGAAAAAGGGCGATTTATACGTAGCAGATGCTGTAGAACTGGCGACCGCCCTTGGCTATAGAGCCAAAAAGGCAGGAGCAGAGATATTCAATCTTATAGAAGTTGAAGATATTATTTTACAAGAAGATTGCGTTAAGGGGGTTGTTGTTAACAGTACAAGCATAAGAGCGTCAGGGTTATTGGTGGACCCCTTTTGTATCGCCGGAAAATATGTAATCGACGCCACCGGTCATAAGGCAGAATTGGTGAATATGATAAAGAGAAAAAAATCGGATTTTCATCCGGGCCAATTACAGGAAGGTTTTATGGATGTAGAAAGGGCTGAGGCGGGTGTTGTAGAAAAAACGGACGAAATTTTCCCAGGCCTTTATGTTGCCGGTATGTCTGTATGCTCTGTTTTCAACCTGCCAAGAATGGGCCCGATATTTGGTGGCATGTTAAAGTCCGGTAAAAAAGTTGCTGAGTTAATAAATGAACAAATCTAATCTGCCAACACGCCAAGAATGTTTCGGCATTATACGACAGGAGAATTAAAGGTCCGGGAGAATTAAAGGTCCGCGGTACCGTTTCGGGGAAAATATTTTTTGTTTTGGTTGCCCCCCACTTCTTTGGGTGTTGCTGTGAGGGTATGGGTCGATGGTGATGTTGGTTAGAAGAACTCGAACGTTTCCAGTTTTGCTTTTAGCGTTTCGTCGGAGGTGAGTTTTCTGTAGATCATTGTTGCTGCCGAGATATCCTGTATTGCCAGGCCTGTTGAGTCGAATACTGTGATTTCTTCGGGGTTTTGTCGTGCGGGTTTTTTGGCGGTGGCGATTTGGCCGATGTCGGCGTGGATGTCTTTTTGGGTTATTAGGCCTTTGGTTACGGCTACGTTGATTTCTCCGCTGTGGGAGGCCTGGGCCCAGTTGTCTATTACTACCTTTGCGTGCTTCAGGATTGCGGGGTCGAGTTCCTGCTTGCCTTTGGCGTCTGCGCCTATGGCGTTTATGTGCGTGCCGGGTTTTATCCATTCGGATTTTACGATTGGCGAGCGGACGGTTGTTGTGGTTGTTACTATATCGGCGTTTTTTACCGCTTCTTCTACCGAATTGGCACAGGTGGCTTTTAGGCCGTGCTTTTGCTTTACGAGACGTGCGAAGTGTTTCATGCTCTCGAGGCTGATGTCGAACAGGACTACTTTCGATATGGTCGGTCTGGTGATGAGGAGCGCTTCGAGTTGGGTTGCCGCCTGGGTTCCTGTACCGATGCAGGCGGCGGTTTTGGAATCGGTACGCGCCAGGTATTTTGCGGCTACGCCGCCGGCTGCGCCGGTGCGCATGCGGGTGATGTGCGTGCCGTCCATGATTGCCAGCGGAAAGCCGGTCTCAGGGTCGATGAGGGTGATTGTGGCCATGACGGCGGGGAGAGCATCGTTTGCGGGGTGGACATTGACATTTTTTACGCCTGCGGTGTTCATGGCTGGGATATAGACGGGCATACATCGCAGGTCGCCCTTGTCAAACGTCAGGTACACCTTGGGCGGCATCTGGACCTCGCCGCGGCCGTACAGCTCAAAGGATTGTTCAATTGTGGAGACATAATCCGCCATACTGAAGGCATTTTCGATCATCTCGGCGCTGATGATGTAAGTCAATTGCGTCATCTCCTGTTTCTCTTTCGAATCGGCGATGGTCTCGGTTAAAGCGGAGTCGCACGTCGGGCGTCCATCGCCTTCCCCGGCAACGACTACTGAAGATTTCCGGTCCGTCGGCTTGCGATATTGTGGCATCTGCACATCGCATGGCAGGCGAGGCTAACCGCTAACGCCTTGTGTCTGCGGCATATCGCCTAATCGGATGACTGCATAGACGCCCAGGCCGAACAGGCCGCCGAGCAGCACAATCGGAATCCACAGTCCCGAGCCCGTTTTTCTTCGCTGCAGGTCTCCGCAAACCCAGATCGTCGCCAGTACGCGAACGATGATCATGATCAGCCCGATCAGGCACGCAAAACCGCCATGCTTCCGCCTGTAGTGATACGGGCCTGCCTGCTGCCGCTGGATCTGTGTGGTTCTGGCCTTGAGTTCCAGTTCGTGCATTTGCCGCTCGAAGTCCAGTTTGGCCTCGTGGGCTTCGATGTCCAACTCCTTTAGCCGCCTGGCATGCTCAAAGTCCAGTTTCCCGCCCTCAAGGGCAAGTGCTTCCTTTTCGGTCTGGGCGAAAGTAACGCCCGGTAAAAACGCACCGACGACCAGAAAAACCAGCATAGTCTGTCTCATCCTGTTTCTCCTTAATTCCAACTCCAGGTATACATGTATCTATCGACCATTCCGGCGAGGCGGTGTAGCTTTTCACATGCTTTTTCACCCTGAAACCGCCCTGCTCGCGATATTTTCGGGTTGGATGTTGTCATTGCCGGCACGGGCCTGTACACTATTGGCCGGTTGTTGAGATTGTAGATTTTCGACTGTAGATTGCGTGGAATCGCCTTTCGGCGATGTTTATTTAGCGGATTCCTTCCCGGCGCGCCGGGACGCTCGGAATGACAGTGGGCGGTATGTTGTCAAATTCAGGAGATATTGTTATGCGTTGGACTATTGCTATTCTATTTGTGATGATGTGTTTTTCAGGTGCGCTTGCAGATGAGAAAGCTGCAACTCACCCGTTCTCCGTCCATGATATGTTGGCTATGGAGCGTATCTCCGAGCCCGGCGTTTCGCCGGACGGGCGATGGGTCGTCTTTACGCTGCGAAAGACCGACCTCGAAGCCGACAAGGGGCGCACGGATTTGTGGCTGGTGGGCGCCGGCGGCGAAGGGCTGCGCCCGCTCACGACGCATCCGGAATCGGATTCGGGGGCGCGGTGGCTGGGCGACAGTGAGACCGTCCTGTTTGTTTCGGGCCGAAGCGGTTCGTCGCAGGTGTGGCGCATCCGAATAGACGGCGGCGAAGCGCAGCAGATTACGGATGAGCCGCTTGATGTGTCAAACCTTGTCGTCTCAGGCGACGGTGCGTATATCGGCTTTACGATGGAGGTCTATCCCGGCAAGACGCCCGCCGAAACGAAATCCGCTCTCGACGAGATTAAGGAGCGGAAAACATCCGGCAAAATCTATGACCGCGTCTTCATCCGCCACTGGGACACATGGAAGGACGGCAGGCGGTCGCATCTCTTTGTGATGCCGGTTGACGGCGGCGAGGCGGTCGACGTAATGAAGGATATGGATGCCGATACGCCGTCGAAGCCTTTCGGCGGGTCCGAAGAGTTTGCCTTTACGCCTGACAGCAAAGGCATCGTTTTCAGTGCTCGGGATGCCGGCAGGCAAGAGGCGTGGTCCACGAATTTCGACCTGTATTACGTGCGGACCGACGGCTCGCAGCCGCCGATGAACATTACCGCCGACAACAAGGCGTGGGATACGAGCCCGGTCTTTTCGCCGGGCAATGAGATGATGGCGTATCTGGCGATGGAAAGGGCGGGCTATGAGTCGGACCGTTTTCGTATCGTGGTGATGAACGGTGCGACCGGTGAAAGACGTATTCTTGCCGCCAACTGGGACCGCAGTCCGTCTTCGATATGTTTTTCGACCGATGGAAAGACCATCTTCGCCACAGCGGGGAATCTCGGCCAGAAGTCGCTGTTTGCTATTGATGTTGAGACCGGCAAAGTCAGCGTCGTGGTCAAAGACGGCAAGATAAGCTCGCCGTCGGTTGCAACGGAGAGAATCGTTTTTGCCATGAGCAATCTGAAATGGCCTGACGAGATATATTCGGTAAATCCCGACGGCGGCGACCTGCGGTATATTACACGCATCAACGCCGACCGCGTCGCCGCCGCCCGGACGGGAGATTACGAACAGTTTACCTTCAAGGGGTGGAGCGATGAGACCGTTTACTGCTACATCGTAAAGCCGGTCGACTTCGATCCAGCGAAAAAGTACCCGGTCGCGTTCCTCATTCACGGCGGGCCGCAGGGGTCATTCGGCAACAGTTTCCACTATCGCTGGAACCCCCAGGCCTACGCCGGGGCCGGATACGCCTGCGTCA
>JAGHBX010000466.1 GCA_021160785.1 Planctomycetota bacterium
GGACGGCACCATCTTCAGGTCACTAAAGCCTGCCTACAGGCGGAACGGGACCATGATAAGGCCGGAAATAGTCGAAGTTTACCGTTACGAAGATAACGGTGGAAAGGAGATTGAAAATGTCTAACTCAGGAGAAAAACCAGTTGCTGTTGATAACGGAACGCATAATTGTAAGGCTGCCTACGTGGATGCGACCGAACGTCCCGTAGCTGTCCAGAACAAACGGGGCGACTTTTGCACGCCCAGCGTGATAGCCTTTGATGATGATGGCAAACCTTTTCTTATAGGTCAGGAGGCCTTGTCCGAGGGCTTTGTGCGGCCCGACCGTGTCGTAGCGAATTTCAAGCTCAAGCTCGGCAGCGACGAGGTGCTTTACAAAGGCGACAAGGACTACACCGCCACGGACCTGGTGGCTTTGATGCTCAAATACATGAAGGAGCAGATCGAGCAGGCCACCAACACTACTGTAACGTCTGCTGTTCTAAGCTGTCCGGCCAATACCAGGGATGATTTCAGGGCGGCCCTGATAGCAGCGGCAAAGATGGCGGGAATTGAAACGATTACACTGATTACCGAACCTGCTGCCGCGGGCCTGGCATACGCTTACAACAAGCAGTATGACAGGCGTTTTGTCGTCTTTGACTTAGGCGGCGGAACCCTTGACGTTTCAATCATCGAAGTCACCGGCAACAACATCACGGTTACCGGCACCGAAGGCGTAGCCCAGCTGGGCGGCAGGGATTTTACCGCCAGGCTGGAGAAACGCATACTTGACGAATTTGTCCGGCAGACCGGCGAAAATCCCAGCAGGCAGGATGACCCGCACTTCTTCCAGGAGCTTTATCAAAAGGCCGAATCAGCGAAGATCACCCTCAGCGAACGGGAAGACCGGACCGTGGTCATCGGCTGCCGGGGCAAGCAGGCCATTGTCAAAGTCACGCGAAAGGAATTCGTGTCCATGTGCAGCGACCTGTTCGATAAGTGCATCGAGTGTGCCAACAAGGCAATCCGGGGCTGCAACCGCACCTGGAAGGATATCGACAGCCTCGTGATGGTCGGCGGTTCTTCGAGGATGCCGTACATCCAGGAACAGCTGGCCAACGTAAGCGGCCTTGCCCCGAAAAACGACATCTCCCCTGACCGGGCGGTGGCGTTGGGAGCAGCCCTGAAGGCCAGGCTGGTGCTGGGTGAAAAAGGCGTGCTTCCGCATCCGGGTATTTTCGTGCGGGAAGTGTCATCGCACGACCTGGGCTGCTGCGTGCTCAAGCCCGGCGGCAAGGGCGAGGATGACCTGGTGCAGGTGGCGTTGATACCCAAAAACACGCCTGTGCCTGCCCAAAAAGCTGACAGCTTTTTCCTGCAGCACGAAGACCAGACAGCGGTCAAAATCATCATCGCCCAGGGCGATGACGGCAGCCCGCTCAAGCAGTGCCTCAAGATAGGCGAAATCCAGCTTGACAACCTGCCCAAAGAGTCCAAACGCACCCAGCGGATTAAGGTCGATTACACCCTGGACTCCAACGGCATGGCAAAGGTCACGGCCACTGACCTGGTAGGCGGTGCCAGCCAGGCGGTTTCAATCGATTGCAAACAAAGTATTGGCAGATAATGCATGAAAGGAGTGATGAACCATGTTCAGAAGTATCACACGCATTGTTTCGAACGAAGGTCCGCCACGCAGCTTCCTGCTGGTGGACACTTCCGGCTCGATGTCTCAAACCGATTTGCAGCCCAGCAGGCTGGAAGCGGCCAAGGACGCCGCATGTGAATATATCAGGGAGCTTTGCAACGCACGCCCTGAAACTCTGGTAACCGTAATCGGCTACTCCAACAAGACTGACATACAGTGTAAAAACAGGGATATGCGGGAAGGGCCCCGGCATGTATGGGAGGCGGTACGCAGGCTAAGAGGCGGCGGTACCACGCACATGGGCAAAGCCCTCAAAGCGGTTCAACATAATTTGAGTTTAACCCTTTATGCCGGGCCTGTCCACGTTGTCCTGCTCAGTGACGGCTACCATAACGGAAGGTTCAATCCGGTAAAAATAGCGGATTCAATCAAAAAAAGGTATTCAGCCCGTATCGACTGTGTCGGGGTGGGGTCCGACCACCTCAGTGTTGATGAACTGTTGTTAAGGAAGATTGCTTCGTTAGATGAGAACGGCAGGCCCAGGTACCATTTCATTAAGGACGGTGTTCAGCTTGTCGAGCATTTCCGCCGGTTGGCCGGTTTCCTCAGCAGGGAGTAACCATGAACGAGAAGAGCCGCCAGGATTTCATAGACCTGCTGAACCGGTCGAACCCGAAACAGCGGAAGACTTCCATGCAGTCGGTGGAAGGAAAGGTATCCGCTGACGGGGTGACCTACATCCGCGAGGAGATAAACACGGTAACCCCGGATATGACCGCAAGGCAGGTGGTGTTTTTGTCCTCCCGCGAATGCGATTGCGGCCAGGTGCTCGGCCAGGACAACCCGCTAAAGGGCAAATGCCAGCACCCCGGCTGCAAGCACTTTGTGTGCCGGGCCTGCTGCCGCACGTGCGGACGCTGCGGCAGGACCGTCTGCTGCAGGCATTCCCGCCAGGTCTCCGGCGTGTACTACTGCAAACGCTGCTACCCGCTCAGGTTGTTGATACAGATATTCAAGTGGTTCTTTGACATAGAAAAGGAGAAGAAATGAAGCTGATTATAATCATTGCGATAATCCTGCTTCTGGCAGGGCCGCTGCGAAGAATGGTGCTGGCGAATTTCGGTTTGTTGTTCTCGCTGGCCATAGGCGGTGTCATAGGATTCGCCATCGCGGCATTGATGGTAAGGTTCAACTGCCCGGCCTGGCTTTTGATAGCCGGGCCGGTGCTGGGCAGCATTATCATCGGACTGGAAATAAAGAAGTTTCTGGGATAACGGGCTAATGGACAGGCAGGTTTACATACTCGGTGAGTTATTGGGGCCGGATGACCCGCAGGTCAGGGCTATCCGCCAGCTGGGCAGTGTCGATGCCCCGGCTGCTTCTGCCCTGATGCGGAACCTCGCCCTCCAACGCGGCATCGACACTGATGCACCTCCGGCCTTCGGGTTTGCTGACAGGCTCGATACCGGCCATTTGTTGCTCGGCAGGATAAGGGTAGGCGATATCCTGTGCCAAAAAACAGGGCTTGCCGACAAGGGCAGGCGGCCCGGTCATACCGCCATCTTAGGCAGGTCGGATTCGGGCAAATCCTTCCTTACAAAGCACATTGCTGTCCAGGCCATCCGCGAAGGCGAAACCGTCCTGGTACTGGCAAGGGACAGGGAATGGCGTGACATCCTGCCCATGTTCCCGCCGGAAAAGCTGCTCTACATAGAGCCGGGCGACCTGGGCATAAACGTGCTCGAGGTTCCACGCTCGGCGGACGGCAAGCCTGTCATGCCGCCGGAGGAATGGGTGATGAACCTGAAAACCGTTACCCGCTCGACGCTGTTTTTGCGGGATGTGGCCAGCAACATGTTCAGCGACACCTTGCTGGACCTTTACGCAAAAAACAACATCGCAAATGGCGGTGATTATCCGTGCCTGAGCCGGTTAAGGGACGCGGTTGTCAACATGCCGATGAAGGGCAAGCGGCTTTCCGAGGCACGGGACACACTCATTAACCGGCTGGATATGCTGATACGGTTTTTAGGCGGGCTGGATGTTATCCGCTCACGGGATTTGCACAAGCTATTCGGGCATTCGGTCATACTGGATATGTCCGGGCTGGAGGAAATACCGTGCACCTTCCTGTTCGAGTTTCTGACCGTACTGCTCAGGGCAGTCTTTCCTGCGGAGGATGAACAATGATAATGATTATCGAAGAGGCCTACAAATACTTCAGCACAGAAGCACAGAAGCGTTACGATTTGGGCGAAGGGCCGGGGATGAGCTTTCTCCGCTTTGCACGCAAGATACGCGGCGGCACTTCGGTCATACTGACCGACCAGGAGCCTTCCAAGCTGCACCAGACAGCACTTGCCAACTGTGCCAACATCATCTCGTTCGGGCTTGTCCACTCCGATGATATAAGGCAGGCCGCATCGGCCCAGGGGCTTGAGCCGTTCCAGGCAAAGGAACTGTCCGGCCTGGGCGAAAGGCAGGTCATCGCAAGGTTAAGGCGTTATCCGAAGCCTTTAATGATAGAGGTAGACGAGATGTCCTTTCCTGCTCCGGTTAGCATCGAGCAGGCAAGGGCAAGGTCAAAGAAGGTGCTGGACGGGATTCCATTCGTTGACGCAAAAGACAAGCAGCTTGAGAAACCGGATATGCCGCTGGCTGACAACGAGCACATCACCTTTGCGAGCATTGCACGCTCGCCTGAGTTGCTGGGCGAGGACAGGCGTATGCGGACAGGCCTGTCCTCCGATGCCGACAGCCGGGCGGTCAAAAAGCTCCGCGACCTTGGGCTTATCACGTTGCACGGCAGGGCCGGGGCAAAGAACAAAGTGTACGGCCTTACCGCCAAGGGTGCTGACTTTGCCGACAAGCTCGGGCTGCCGCTGGCCAAACCGCACAAGGGCGGAGCTATTCACAGGGTGCTGGTTCATTATGCAAAGCTGTCACTGGACAGCTGTTTTGCGGATTTGCTGCTGACCGAAACCGGTGCCGCTGCTACGGTAGATGGCGTCCAGGTCCAGCCGGATATTGTAGCAGTCCATCCATCGGGCAAGCGGCTTGCTGTCCAGTGCTGTGTCAGGAACAAGCCGGACTACGAGGCCGACCGGATTAACCGGCTGCTGCGGTTAACCGGTATTGGCCCCGAACAGCCGGACAGTCTGGAGAAAGTGGTGTGCCTGGCGGTCAACAAGACGCACAGGCGGAATATCGAGAAGGCTGTCAGGAAACAGGCCGTCAGCCTGCCCGACAGCCTGGTCATGCTGGATTTCGATGAATTGGTGAAGGGCTATGAGTGGAGAAATGTTATCAGCTTGTAACAAAGCATGTTCGAACCGTGAACCGGGGATGACCCGCTCACGGTGCAACGGGTATTCGGTATGGCCGGGTGATAGAACCGTTCCCTGCCCAGCCGTCCGGGTGGCGGCAGTTAGCAGCCTGCATGGTTCACAGGGCCGAACCTGCCGGGCCTTGCCGCTATCCGGAACGGGAACGGGTAATTGGTTAGCTATACAGAAGTTAGCGGTTAGTTGGTTCAGTTGTGTAATAGAGAGAACAGTGCAAATGAGATTGAATTGAAAGGTGGTTAAAATGACAAATTTTCATAAAAATCCGTTACCGGACCCGGTTCTGGATGCCGGTGTCTATCCCGAAGACTTTCCGGGGCTTGATGTCTCGGAAACCGTATTTGATTTGTTCGAAAGCTCAATCGAACAAGTGAATCTCGACATGCCGTATGCAGAGCAATTCGGCACTCTGCCGGGCGGCATCGATAATATACCGGAGCTGCAGCCTGAAATTGAGACTGCGAGCACGGCGGTCGAAGCCGGTGCCACGCAGCCGGAATCTCCGGATGCCTTGCCGTTATCGCACGGGCCTTCTTCGCAGCTTCCGCTGCCGTATCCTGAGCAATCCTCATTCAGCAGGAATTTCAGTTATCCGGTACGCAGAATGGGCGGCGGAAGCACCGGCATACGCAACAAGGACGGCGGCATGTTTTACTGCCACAAGTTCGATGAGTGGGTTGACGTTGATGACTGCAAAAGCTGTCCGGCCTTCGAACAGGATGAATTCCCGGCAAGCCTCGGCAGCAAGCCGGGATGCAAATTTGAGAGGCCTATTAGTAAATAGCAGTTTGGCTATTTGATGGTAGAGAAAGTAATGAATTCACTGCTAACACCATCTGAATTGAGTAAAAAGCTCAAAGTGAGTAAGGCCACGGTATATCGTTGGACCCATGAGCAGTACATTCCACATATCAAAATAGGACGATCTGTGCGTTTTGACGAGAAGGCGGTTGAGCAGTGGATTGAAGAAAAAGAACAAAAGGGACGGAGCAAACTTGTACCGGACATGTACCTATAAACAATCAGGCATAACTTTCGATGAAGTTATAGTTAACTTTCGCACTTTTTAGGTGAATATTTTAATGATTTTGTTTTGGCATTTTAATCTAAGAGGCATTATACTCCGGGTCTATGAGTAAGCAATGGTTTTCTGTAAGTACTATTCGCGGATTTTGGGAGTAGTCAGTATATGGTTTGGTAGATTATGAGACAGCTGTGTTCTTGCTTTATTGGCTTTTAGATATCCATAAATTTTACGGGATTAATACGGGAGCATTTGGGAGTAATTTCTTAAGAATTATGACGATTCATGCTAACTCATAAGAAAAAGTTAAGTGCTTGCATTGAAAGAGTTTAAGCTGTAAATATAGCTATGACAAAAGGTTACAAAAAGGCGGTCACTCGGGTTCGAATCCCCCCGCCTCCATTCTGCGTCGCTCGGCGAGGCCGAGCTATGCAGAATGTCCTGCGTAGTCCTTCAGGACAAAGCCGGACATTTTACTTATTCATAAATACAGCGAACTACGACTCGGCAGACCCGTTGAAACTCACGGTTCAATGTTGTATGGGAAGATGTCTCCGGGGACTTATTTGACTTGCTTGGCAGTCTGATGTATTATCAGAAAATATTTTCAAATTGCAGATGAGGAGTTGATATATGGCAGTTGAGTTCCTTTCGGAAAATTTTCTGCTGCAAAGCGAGACCGCACGGAGACTTTATCACGAGCACGCCAGGAAGATGCCTATCTACGACTATCATTGTCATCTCCCGGCCGAGCAAATCGCCGATGACGTTAACTTCGACAATCTCACGCAGATATGGCTCTATGGGGACCATTACAAATGGCGGGCGATGCGGACAAACGGGGTGGCCGAGCGATACTGCACCGGCGGCGCTTCGGACTGGGAGAAATTCGAAAAGTGGGCTCAGACCGTCCCCCAGACCCTGCGAAATCCCCTCTACCACTGGACGCACCTGGAATTGAAGGCGCATTTCGGCATCACCGACCTTTTAAACCCTGATTCGGCCGAGAAAATCTATCGCAAAACTGCCGACATGCTCAAGTCACCCGAATTCAGCGCAAGAAGTATAATGCGCAAGATGAACGTAGCGGTGGTTTGCACTACCGAAGACCCCCTGGACGATCTGCAGTATCACAAAAAGATCGCTGCCGAGGATTTCGAGATAAAGGTGCATACCGCTTACAGGCCCGACAAGGCCCTGGGGGCAGAAGACCCCGAGACACTCAACCAGTGGCTCGACAAACTCGAACAAGCCGCCGACACGCAGGTAAAGGATTTGGATACGTTCATCGAGGCACTTTGGGCCAGGCATGATTATTTTCATCGCAATGGCTGTCGCCTGAGCGATTACGGCATCGAGAAGCCTTTTGCCGCCGATTACACCGATAGAGAAATTGCTCGGATTTTCGACAAAATCCGCAGCGGCACACGTCCCGAACCGGAAGAACTGCTAAAGTATAAATCGGCGATGATGGAAAAAATGGCTTTGATGGACGCAGACACCGGCTGGGTGATGCAGCTTCACATTGGCGCACAACGGAATAATAATACCCGAATGTTTCAAAAACTGGGCCCCGATACCGGCTTTGATTCCATCGCCGACCCGCCGATCGCCGATTCCCTTGCCCGGTTTCTCGACCGCCTCGATGCCAAAAACAAACTACCCAAAACGATACTGTATAACCTTAATCCGCGTGACAATGAATTAATGGCTACAATGATCGGTAATTTCCAGGACGGCTCGGTACCGGGTAAGATACAATACGGTTCGGCTTGGTGGTTTCTCGACCAGAAACAAGGTATCGAGGCTCAGATTAACGCACTGAGCAATCTCGGACTCTTGAGCAGATTCGTCGGAATGCTCACCGACTCCCGCAGCTTCCTCTCTTATCCGCGACACGAATATTTCCGCCGTATTCTGTGCAATATACTCGGCGATGATGTGGAAAAAGGACTAATCCCCGCTGATATGTCCCTGCTGGCAGAGACAGTGGAGAATATCTGTTTTAATAACGCAAAGAATTATTTTGATATGGAGCTGGACTGAGCAGCAAACGCAAAGCTCCAGCCGATTTTAAAGGAAAGATAGATATGGACCGTCGCGACTTCATTAAATCATCTGTACTGGCAGGAGCGACTCTGATGACCCCCTGGTCGCGAGTCCTCGGCGCAAACAACGATATCCGGGTGGGTATAGTCGGCTTTCACTCGAAAGGCGGCCAACACATCGGCGTTTTCGAGGGACTGGAGGGGGTCCGAGTTGACGCGCTTTGCGACATTGACCGGAACATACTCAACGGGGGAGTTCAGGATTTTCGCAAAAGATATAACCGCAAGCCGAAGGCATATACCGATGTTCGCAGGCTAATCGACGATAAGGAGATCGACGCCCTCGTCGTAGCGACTCCGAACCACTGGCACAGCCTGATAGGCATATGGGCCTGCCAGGCAGGTAAGGATGTCTATGTCGAAAAGCCCATATCGCATAATATGTGGGAAGGTCGCAAGCTCGTACAAGCAGCCCGCAAATACAACCGCATCGTCCAGGCCGGCACTCAGAATCGCTCCGACACAGGCCTTAGACCAGCAATCGAGTACATTCATTCGGGCAAGTTAGGCAGGATTCAATGGGCACACGGATTGTGGTATAAGCACCGCCAGAGTATAGGTAATGTAAAAGGGCCTCAGCCCATACCGGCACAGGTCGACTACAACCTGTTTTGCGGCCCCGCACCGCTCAAGCCCCTGATGCGCAAGCAGTTTCATTATGACTGGCATTTCTTCTGGGATACCGGAAACGGCGACATCGCCAATCTCGGCGCTCACCAGGCCGATGACTGCCGATGGGCGCTGGGAGAAACAGCCCTGCCGGACTCGGTAGTCTCTATAGGCGGACGGTTCGTGTTCAATGACGACGGCCAGACGCCCAATACCAACC
>JAGHBX010000142.1 GCA_021160785.1 Planctomycetota bacterium
CTGGAGCAGCCGGATTCCATCGGCGGTATTCAGAGCGGCGACCTGACTCAGGTTGACGGTCTTAGGATGAAACGACTCGGTCGGGAGTTGCCCAAGGCGAAAGGCCTGCTCCTCTTCCAGAAACCTGCGAGCTTTTTCAACCGCGTTCGACATTCGGTAGCGTGCTCCTGTTAGCCCTTATACTATCCATTGACGGCTGCGATAATATCAGAATCGGTGTTGGATTGCAAAGAAAGCCATCGCCAAAGGCGATTCCATTCAAAGAGCGGCAGGGGGGCGTACTCTGCAAGACAATGCGTGACAAGCGGGCGGGATTACGATAGTATGGAACCGTGAATATTGCCAGGGCGTTGTGATGCGGGAAGGAGCCAATTGTGTATCCTGGGCGTTTGTGCGGTAGATGTCGGTTTAGAGCTTTGATGGTGCTTTTTGCGACGGCGAGTTTTGCGGCTGTCGGAGTGGCGCAGGGAGGGGAGATTGAAGCTGTGGGTGTGGATGCGGCTCTGGATGAGATTTCGTCGAACTTCACCCGCTACGACTGGCTTGTTATTGCCGCCTATCTTGCGTTTACCACTGTCCTGGGCGGGCTGTTAGCGGGCAGGCAGACCTCGATGAAGGACTTCTTCTTAGGCGGGCGCAAGCTGCCGTGGCCGGCGGTCTGCGGTTCTATTATTGCTACTGAGCTATCGGCGGCGACGTTTCTGATCGCGCCGGCGATTGTCTTCTCGCAGGGCGGCGATATGACCTATATCCAGTTGGCCCTGGGCACGATCTTAGCCCGCTTTGTGATCGGCTACTTCTTTATCCCCGTCTATTACAAGCGCGAAATTTACTCACCCTATGATTACATGGGCAATCAATTGGGCTCGCGTGTCCAGAACATCACCACTGGTTTGTTCATGGTCGGCGGCATCCTTGCCCAGGGCGCACGCGTTTATATCGCAGCCAAGGCACTGCAGGTCATCACCGGCACCGATATCGCCACGTCCATTATAATCATCGGGGCCGTCTCGGTCTGCTGGACGATCATGGGCGGGATTGCAACCGTTATCTGGACCGACGCAATTCAATTTCTACTTTTTACCGCAGGCGCCATTGTCGCGCTGATCTTCGCGGCGTCTGCCGTTGACGGCGGCATGGCTGGCGTCCTTTCTGAGGCTTATCACGCCGGAAAACTCAGGGTCGTAAACCTCAGTTTCAATCCGAAAGAGGCCTACACACTGTGGTGCGGCCTGATCGGTTTTAGCTGCTTGACTTTGGCCTCTCACGGCACGGACCAACTGCTGGTCCAGCGGATGTTCACCTGCAAAAACGAAGCGGCCGCCCGCAAGGCGATCATCTGGTCGGGCTTGTCGCAGGTTTTGACCTGGCTGTTGCTGCTGGTCGGTGCGGGCATCTTCGTCTACTACAAGCACACACCCTTGACCGCTTCCGAGCAGGTCGTTGTCGACAACGACTCCATGAAGATCTTCGCCATCTACATCGTAGACGTCATGCCGCCGCTTTTGTCGGGGTTGTTGATGGCCGCTATCTTCGCCGCCGCTATTTCGACGCTGGATTCGCTCCTGGCGGCGCTTTCGCAATCGACCATCGCGATTCTGTACAAGCCGTTCTTCAAGCCCGAAGCCTCCGACAAGCATTACGTCAGGGCTTCCCGCGTCATAGTCCTTATCTGGGGCGTGCTGGTGACCGCCTTCGCCATCTATTGCGATGTGCTCGCCCGATCGTACGCCGACCTGATCCAGTTCGCCCTCGCCATGGCCGCGTACACCTACGGCGCCCTGTTGGGTGTATTCCTGTTAGCCTTCCTGCCGACAAAGCGCGACGACCTGGGCCTGATGTGGGGCGTACCTCTTTCCATGCTCACCGTCTTCGCCCTGAACTGGCATCAGCGGATTCCGCAGTTAATCGTATTAGTCGTCGGCATGATCCTGATCATCCAGGCCATCCGCCACCTGCGCCAAAGCCCGCAAAAAATACTCTACGTGGCTCTGGCCGTAGCAATCGTAACGATAATCAGCATCGTCGTAATCCCAAAAACCCCCGACGGCGACCCGGCCCACATAACCTTAGCCTGGCCCTGGCACTTCCCAATAGGAACCGCAATGACATTCATAATCGGCCACCTCGTCGGAAACAAAACGGCCTCTCCCGGATAACGGACGGGGCGCCTGCGACGTGCGTTTTTTTTAAATGGGGCTTGCGGGTCGGTTTGGCGTGGTGTACAATTGCGCATTAGTGCGTGTTTATTGCTTGCAGAGAGGGTCCGTGTATTTCAGCCGAATTGGCAAGGGAGGATAATAATGCTCAGAAGATTGTATGCGAACAACTATCGCTGCTTGGTCAACTTTGAGATACATTTCGACAAGTTGACTCTGTTGGTGGGCCCAAATGGTGCGGGCAAGTCCACCCTGTTCGATATGCTTTTCGGGATACGCCGGCTCATCGCAGACAACGCCAAGGTCGGCGAAGTATTCCCGCAGGAAGATCTCACTGCCTGGGTAGACAAAACCGAACAGTCCTTCGAACTGGACGTGCAGAGCGAATACGGTCTGTTTTCCTACAGACTGGTCATCTCGCACAAGCCTGACAGCAATAAACAGCGGATCGACCATGAATGGTTACGGTGCGACGGCGAACTGCTGTTCGAATTCAACCAGGGAGAGGTGCAGCTTTATCACGATGATCACAGTGAGGGTCCAACATACACCTTTGATTGGACCGTTTCGGCACTGGCAACTATCGGTGAGAGGCAGGATAACAAAAAATTGACGTGGTTCAAGCAATGGGTGGAGAAGTTGTTTATCCTCAGCCTTCAGCCCAAAGCCATGACCTCGGAAACCAAAGAAGAATTGGACTGGCTCGACCGCGATGGCGCCAATTTTTCTTCATGGTACAGGTACATTTCCCAGGAGCACCAGGATAAGATTTTCCGATTGACAGAAGAATTGCGCATTACGCTCCCCGGTTTCCATGCCTTCAAATTGGAGCAGGCTGGAAAGTACAGAATTCTCAAGGTTGGGTTCAGCCCTGAAGACGAAAACGCCTCTCCAATCTACTTCGACTTCGAACGACTCTCCGATGGTGAGCGTGTCATAATTGTCCTTTACTCGCTTCTGCTCGGCTTGCAGGACTTAGGGTATACGATCTTCCTCGACGAGCCGGAAAACTACGTCTCATTGCCGGAGATCCAGCCTTGGCTCATGGAGCTAAACGACGCTTGTGGTGAGGGTTTCCCACAGGCAGTGCTTATCAGCCATCACCCGGAACTGGTCGATTACTTAGGCCCTGAATGCGGCAAATTGATTGAGCGTGATCCTCTCGGCCCGGCACGTGTGAAGCCGCTGCCGGAAAAGATGGATAAGGGATTGAAGCTTTCCGAACAAATCGCCAGAGGGTGGACGGAATGAGCACGCGACGTGTGAAGATTGTGCTTCTCTGCGAAGATTCGCAGCACGAAGCCTTCATCAGACGCTTCCGCAAAGGGATGGGCTACAATACGAGGGAGTTACGAGTTGAAAAGAGCCCTTCCGGGCGGGGCGCTGCAGATCAGTACGTGAGGAATACGTTTCCGAAGGAACTCGAGGCATATCGGCATCGCAGGCACCGGGCGGCTTCTGCCTTAATCGCGATGGTCGACGCAGATGGGAACGAGGTCCAGGGACGGATCAGCGAACTCAAACAGGAATGCCAATCTGAGGGGGTACTATTTCGAGGGCCTGACGAGACTGTGGCTATTGCAGTTCCGAAACGCAATATCGAAACCTGGATCCATTACCTGAAAGCAGAACAGGTTAATGAGACAGATGTGTACTCTAAATTGGACATAGAACGCGGCTGCAAACCGGCGGTGATAAAGTTACTGCACTTATGCAAATCAACCGGATTGGAAGAGGATGCCCGCCAGCGTTGGTAACGGCCTGTGGCGAGTATAATACAAGAATCAAACCTTGTATGCAGCAATAGGTAGCACTTATTCCGACAGGGGGTGCGGAGTTTGGGCTGGCTGGTTGTGTGTGATCGGGTTTGAGGCTTGAGGGAGGAGAATTGTGGGTTTATTCTTTGATCGCTCCTACTCTGGTCGATGGCCACCTGTCCTATTTCCCTGCCATTATCTCCTTAAGTGGGGCTTGGTTGTGGGCTGATTGGATTGCTTTTCGGAGGGATTGGTTTTTTTTGAAGTGCATTACTATTGCGGTTTTTACTCGGCCTATGGCGGAGGTGGGAGCATGGCGGGATGTTGGCATTTTGTTTGGGGTAGATTAGATTGCTGGTGAGAACCTTAGGAGCATTTATCGTGATTGCTATTGCCTGATTAATTGTGCCAGGCCGATGGCGTATTCTGCGCCGATCGCGTTTTTCGCCTTTGAATTTAGTGTCCAGCCGTTGTAGTACAGCCGCCATTGTCCGTCCACCTCGACTGGGCAGGGGTGCTGTAAATAGATGCCGTCGAAGTCCTTGGCATCTCCGGTCGGACGAAAGACCGGGTTGTGCGGATACTTTTCCCATGGCCCTTCCGGATGACGGGCTCGGGCCAGTCCAAAAGCCATATGGTTTTTTCCGGAGTATTTTCGCCCGTCATTATTGGTTCCGCCCGAATACATCATATAGAACCAATCGCTGATTTTTGTGACATTGCACTGGCTGACCATGCCGTCATCCCCTGAATCACTGGTACGGGGTGATCTGGTCAGGACGGGGCTTTTCGGTGAATCGGTCCAGACGATGCCGTCTTTGCTGGTGGCGACGCCAATGACATAGCCGTCGGGGTTTGTGGGATGATGATAGTCGAAACCAACATCGTAGAACATGTAGTAAGTATTGCCATCCTTAATCACGCTTGACGGAAACACGCGTGTTCCATCAATGCGGGAGTCCTCGGCGCGAAAAATGGATTTCGGCTCTTTTGCCCAATGGACCAGATCTTTAGAGCGCGCCAGTCCAATTATTTCACGTTTGCTTTTCTTGCCAAAGTAATATAGCCACACCTCATCTCCCATAACTCGCGCGACTTTGGCCAGGTTATAATTCCCCTCCCACGACATCTCAGCCTTCAGAAGGTAATCGTGGTGTGGACGTTTCCAATTCAAGCCATCGCTGCTGACCGCCAACTTGGTCACCATTGGTTGGCTCGTCATCAGAAACATATACCATCTGTCCTTCCACTTGATAACAGACTGTGGACCGTTCTGAATGGAGTAGGTTTCTTTACCCTCGAGCCTGATTATGGGATTTTCTTTGTACCGGGTCCAGGGTCCAACAAGGGGCCCCCATGAAGTATCCGCGCCGGCATTTTTAAGTGCCGTATATCCACTCCCTGTACTTGACCCGGCAGAGCATGTAACCCGGGCTTTAACGCTATGCGAATTCAATACAACCGCAAATATCAGGAGTAAACATTTGAGAATTATAAAGTTTCTCATAAGACACTTTCGTCCATGGCGGGAACTTCAAGAGCATTTATCGTGATTGCCATTGTCTGATTAACTGTGCGGTCATTTTGTCGCCGGTTTTTTTGCCCCATGCGGCGAGGCGGTCGGTGAGGTCTGCGATTACCTTTTTGGATTCGGGTTTATCGTAGAGGTTGGCCTTGTCGGGCGTCGGGCTTGTTCGATCGTACAGCTCCGGCCTGCGGGAGGTGTTTAGAATCAGCTTCCATCTGTTTGTTATTACGCAACGCTCGCGCATATCGATATCGGCGCCGGCCTTATTCTTTGCTTTTTCGGGGTAAGGGGTGTTCTGCACGTAGATATCCTCGTGCCAGCCGGAGGCGTCTCCTGCAAGGAGCCGCTTTGCGCTCCTGCCGTGCAGGGTATCGGGCCAGCCAACATTGCACAGATCGCAAATCGTAGGCGCCAGATCGGCGATGCTGAAAACGTTGTCTATCCGCCTGCCTTCCGGCAGCGTGCCCGGCCAACTAATGATCAGCGGCACGTTCGCCGCCTGATCGTAGCACAACCGCTTGTGATGTTTGTTCCAGCGATGCGGATAGTTCTCACCATGATCCGAAGTGAACACTATAAGCGTGTTCTCGCGCAGGCCGAGACTCTCTACGGTTTCCATCACGCGATTAATGTTAGCGTCAAGACGGTTGACCATGGCGTAGTAAATATCCTGTTCTTTGTTGTCGAACTTTCCCGCGTACAGAGCGAGGTTCTCGTCCGGAACGGTTTTCGGCGTGTGGGGAGGATAGAACGACAGCCAACATACGAACGGCCGATTCCGGTTCTGTTTTATAAACTCGACGGCGTAATCCGCCTCAAGGTCCGGTCGGTATCGACCGACATTGCTCTTGCCAAGGGTGTATGTCATGTTTGCGTTTTTCTGTGATTGACCCGGCAATGCGTAGATCGGCTCTTTTTTAATAAAATGTTTCCATCCGGTATTAAACCCGCGCCACCGGTCGAAGTAATCGGGCACGGGATCGTCCCCGAGATGCCATTTGCCAATATAGCAAACCTCGTATCCCTTCTCACCCAACGCTCGCGGCCAGGAGAAGAGGTCGGGTCTCAGCGGAATGTTGTTTTCGACGACGCCTGTAACATTGGGGAACAGCCCCGTAACCATACTCGACCGGCAGGGCGAGCAGACCGGCTGCGTGGCGTAGCAGGAAGTAAACAGCGTGCCCGCGGCGGCCAGCTTATCTAGCGCCGGCGTAATCGCCTTGTCATTTCCGTAACACCTTAGCGTCTCCTTCCGCTGCTGGTCCGTCATGATATAAATTACGTTTGGTTTGCGACGTTCGGATTGCCCGGCAAGCAGGGCTTTGGATGCTATTGGCGTCGCCAGCGCGCTCAACGCAGCGGACCTCATAAATTGGCGTCTGGTCATTGACATCATCGCTCGTTTCATAATGTAATATTCCTTACAGACATAGAGGATAATTCTATACCTTAGGGTGTTTACCGGGTACGGTATGGCACGA
>JAGHBX010000258.1 GCA_021160785.1 Planctomycetota bacterium
ATAAAGTCCCGACCTCTCTAAAACGTATTTGCCCCAACCCTGCATTACTGCCCTCAAAGATATATCGTCAATAAACGCAAATCACTACACTTCAAACCGGTCATCTGCAGTATTTCGTCCAGCAGCCGTCGGCCTCGGTCACTTCTGCATAATCCAGCTTCAGCCGGTTCGCCAACATCGGCTCGATTCTGTCATATATGTATTTAGCCACATTCTCCGCCGAGGCATTGCAACCTGCAAAACAGTCCAACTGCTCCAGTCTCGCCCCGGCAAATGGTCCTGTAACGTCCGCAATCATCGCCGTGAGATCGTTGAAATCCACCGCCAGCCCCGTCTCGTCAAGCTCATCTGCACTGACAGCCACGCGTACGATCCAGTCATGGCTGTGCAACGACTCTTTGGCTCCCGCCATCGTCAACTGATGCGATGCTGTAAACGTACTTTCAACCGTTACCGTATACAAGACCCGACTCCCGAGTAAGCCGCTGACACCTTAACCCGCCCCTTTTTGCCGCGAATCTCAATGTTTCAACCGCATCTCTATTATTCTACGCTCCGACGGGCGCTTTTGCAAGCGGCTGTTGGACGCCGATTGCGATTTATCGCAGAGCCAACTTACTCCTTGCCGCGTTCGGCGAGGCGTTTTTTGACCCGTTCGTAGACCGAAACCGGAATAAGCTTGGAGACGTCGCCGCCTAAGATCGCCACCTCGCGGACCATCGTGGAGTTGACAAAGCCGAATTCCTCGCTGGTCATGACAAAGACCGTCTCGATTCCCGCGACCGAGCGGTTCGTCATAGCTAACTGGAACTCATATTGCACGTCGGTCAGATTTCGCAGGCCGCGCAGCATGACGTCGGCTTTCATTTGGGCGGCAAACTTGACGGTCAGACAGTCGTAGCTTTCCACCGACACGCGCGGCTTATCCTTGACAAGTTCCCTGATCATCTCGACACGCTCGGCAGGCGTAAAGAGCACATCTTTCACCGGGTTCTGGCCCACAGCCACAATCAGGCGATCGAAGAGTTTCAGACCGCGATCTATAACATCGACATGACCGTTTGTAATCGGGTCAAACGAACCCGGGAAAATCGCTGTAACAGATTTATGTTCCATGGAAGTTTCCGACTCACTATCGAATTTCTCGTTGCGCCACCCTAATTGACCGCTGCCTGTACTGTGTAATCCAGCGACTCCAACAGAACGTCTTCGATATCCTGTACTGCATTCTCTATCTTAAGCTGGTTCATGATGTACTCGGTGGCGGCAAATCTCTGCACGGCGATCTTTCTTACGGTCTCGAAACGAAAGCTCTCTTTGAGCCGCGCCTGCCAATACCGATAGTCCACCTTTCGCTTCCAGCTTTCCATAACGTCGGAGACGCCCTTGCCGCCGATCACATTCCTTCTGAATTCGTTAAAGACTCCTACGGCGCCCATGTCATCCAGATTTCGCGCATCGGAAAGTATCTTCGCCTCCGTCAGGTTGGTCTCTCTGCTCTCCGACTCGAGGATGATGTTGCTGACCTTGTCGATCTTCGCCGCCGACAACTCCTCGGCGAGTTTGTCCGAAACTATCTGTATGGAAAACTCCCTCAGATCGGTCGAATTAACATCGGCAAGGACCAGACGCGACGAGACATCTTCGGCCTCGGCATAGCGGGTAAAACCCGAATCGGCAAAACAGGTCGCCGCGACAAGACAAAAGCGGTCGATCGGCACGTCGGCCTCGACGAGTTCCGGCAACCTGCAAATATGTTCGACATTCCGCAGGATTCTCTGCGTCCTGTCCCAAAGCCAGTTGTCCTCATCGCCGCCGGGCGCCGACCGCGTCAGAACCTCCCGGGCAATCCGGCGAATCATATCCATGTTAGGCATAAACACTCCTTTATATTATAGTCCGGCTCCTTATATATACTTTATCGCTCTTTAAGCCGAATGAGTCAAATTTTTTTGGCTTTTTCAGGCCAATTCCCGTCGAAGCCTCCTGATATTTCCCATAAAACAACGACGGAGCAGCCAACCGCCTATTCACCCGCGATGATCATATCTATGCGTTTTGACAGGTCCGTCAGATACGCCTCGTCGCCGCCTCTCAATTCGGTCGTCATGAAGCCTGAGTATCCCACCTCATCCAGGGCAAGGCGGACCTGCTTCCAGTTGACGTCGCCCTCGCGCAGATTCGTCCACTGGTAGCCCTTGCGCTTGAAGTCCTTCAGATGAATCCTGGCGATGCGCTTGCCCAATGTGCGTATCCAGTCCTGCGAGTACCCAAACAGGATCACGTTGCCGATATCGAAGTAGGCCTTGAGATACGGATGGTCAAACTCATCCACGTAACGGGCAAACTCCAGCGGACTCAGCAGGAACTTGTTCCAGACGTTTTCAACAGCGATAGTAACCTTCAACTCCTTTGCAAGCGGCAGCAGCTTTCGGATATGTTCCTGCGAGCGTTTGTAAGCATCGCCGTAACTAACCGTTTCGTTCACAATTGCGGGCACAAGCAGGATATTATCCGCCCCGCAGGCCTTTGCACTGCGAAGCGCCGCTTGCATACCCGCCAGGCCCCTCTTGATGACGGCCGGATCCGGCGAAGAAAACGGCGCCCCCCATCCGCCATACACTAACGAGTGAATCGGCACACCCGCCCGGCGAGCTAATTTGCCCGACTCGGCGGCCTTGCCAATATCCTTCAGCGACCCGGCGTTATATTCCACGCCCTCAAAACCGCATTTCTTTGCAAGGGCAAATTTCTCCGGATCGGACAACTTCTTCGGCAGCATGCCGTACTGAAGCGACTTCAAGAGCTTCGAACGCGCCGGCGCCGCTACGGCCGACATTGAAGCCCCAACCAAAGGCGCACCAACACTCACCACGGCCGATGCCTTAAGAAAATCACGACGATTCATCCCATTCATAACTCATTCCTCCAAAAATAACACCATTGACAAACAAAACACCCCCGGCCCTAAACGGCCTCTCACCGGAAGATATCGGGCAGTATACCAGTTTCTGCCCCAATTTACAAACCAAATACTGTTCGCACAGCACCTCAGTATTTGTTTGAGTTGTGTCTTTGCGCAAAGGTTCTTCTGCATAAATGACTTGACAACATATCAGCTATCTTGCATCCTTCAGCCAGTGTCGGCTCAGAATCGCCAGGTCCGCAACGGTCACCATGCAATCGCCGTTAATGTCACCGGTTAAAATCGTCTCACAGGGTTCTGCGCCGAAGTACGACTTACTCGCTTCAGCCGTACCGCCATAGGCGCCCATGTTAATCACCCCGCCGTTTGGGAAAGGCTCGTAGCCGATGGCCGAGTCCACATTGCCTGCGTCAATACATGGACTTGTAACCTCATCGGTTACCCAATCCTTCAACTGCTTATCCCACCGACCGGCCTGTGACCTCAAATGATAATCGCCATCGACCCAGAAGTCATCTGCCTGATCATCCGGTGTTCCGTTGGGGTCCCAGAAGCCCGGCGCTGCAAACAGCGGAGTAACGTCAATATTCCCCTCGCCCCAGACCAGAAAAGGCCTGGCTTCATCAGAATCGAAATAAACGTTCGTCAATCCACCCTCTACGCTGCAGTGAACCAGAGAGAGAGGGTATGGATCGGCAAATTCAGGATAATGCACGCTGACCTGTGGACCCTCCGGCGCAGAGTTTCCATTGATGATACAACCATCAAACTTAAGGGGCGCAGAAACGCTCGTTATGCCCCCCCCAGCCA
>JAGHBX010000462.1 GCA_021160785.1 Planctomycetota bacterium
GAACAATCCACCTTCATGATCGGTGTAAAACAGATGAGCATTCTTATCGTCGCAGATAACCCAGAAATCTATCCAGAAGCCGTTGTGCGATTTTCTTGTCTTCAGTTCCTTCGGCCTGGACCATCCATGAACATCCTCGATATCGGGATTGGTCAAATATATCGGCATCAGGTCAGGCCTACTATCGACCAGAGTTTGTGCAATAAGATACCACTTCTTCTGCGGCTCAAAATAGAATACCTGTGGGGCGACGATTACATATTCACAGATTGCATCCAGATTGTACCTTTGTGCAGACCCAAGACCCTCTAACGTCTCCGCTGCTGCGTATCCAACAGCCGAACGATTTTTGCTCAGATACTTAATGTTCTTGCTGGTTTCCCTCGATGCCTTACTTGTGTAGAACATGTGGTACTTGCCGCCATAGAACACTATCGTTGGATCTTTCACGGACACATCATCAAACGTGCCCTTCGGACCAGCCGTGAACACCGGTTTGCTCACTGTCCACTTCGTATAGTCAAACCCGTTGTCTTTCTCCTGGCATGACATCAAACACAGCGACACAAACACAGAAACCAATAAACCGAAACTCTTCATATAGAATCCTTTCATTGGAGAACATTTCATCACAACTCTTTCCTTTTTCCGTTCGGCACCAATAATCTTACCCGGAATCCACCTTGGTTTCCATTTTGCCGATTGAATGTTCAGTCGCAGCAACAGGTGCATTTTTCGGGTTTCATTTTCAGGATGTCCTGGCGAATGATGACCGTCAGGCAACCGACGCCTTTTGTTACTTTGATCGCGTCGTAGCGGCAGTTGAGCTGGCAGGCGCCGCATTCGATGCAGCGGTCGGCGTGTGCGATCACGGCCTTCTTTTCATGCATTTCGAATACTGCATGGGGACAGACCTTTACGCACATTTGACAGCCGACGCAGGTATCTTTGTCGAGTTCGAGCATCAGAACGCCTCCTTTATGATAAATGCCGCGAGACTCGCCATGTAGAGCAGAACGTATACGGGCAGGAGTCTCGCGGTTTCTTTTCGAACGCTTGTTCCATTGCTGACGGCGGAATTGCCGGAATATGACTGGCCGAAGTACATGCCGCTTGCCAACGTAAAGAGAACCGCCATGATGAGATTTCCTCGCGAAACGAGACCGCCGGCAGCCAGGGCGCACAAAGCTGCCGAGACAACAATGGCTAAGGACAGACCTTTCACTGCGAACCACTTGCCGGGCAGGTAAGGAAAGCAGACGGGATAGGCGATTGTCAGCACCATGGTTAGACCGAGGACGCCTGCAACGGGAAGTGCGAAGGGCCATATCTGCCGGGCGAGCCAGAGGGCAAGGAGCAATGTTACGCTGTATTTCAGCGTCTGGAGCAGGCCGGGCGGCGCGGTAAAGAGTCTGGACTGCAATCCGAACAGGACGCGGTCTGTGTCGCGGTCTTTGCATGGGGCAGTTGACAGGTATGTCGGCAGGTCTTTGCCGTAAACGGGACCGATTATCGCGTCGAAGCCCGCCTCTCGCAGGGCCCCAATATCCACACCCGCCAGGCAGAGCTTGGGCAGAATCAGTTTCAATCGGCCATCGTCTTTGGGCAGGTGCTGCCCATAGCGATTCAGTTGTTCAAAGATCGCGTCATTGCAAAACGTGCCCTTACCCGCGGCACACCAGACGTTTATGCTGTCGGTGTCGACTACCAGCAGACGGACATTTCGGCGGAGTCTGCGCACCAGCAGAAAGACAGTCAGGTGATAATTTGCGGTCACCAGCAGCGGCGAATCATGGTCGTATCGGTCGCCTGTATAGTAGAGCCCAGGCTTGACGGCGTATGTCCGCTTGAAGGAATCCAGCCAGCAGATCATCGCCTTAACGTAGTCGAGCCGGGTCAGATTCAGGGGCTTTGGCTCGTTTGAGTCTGCCTGCCAAACAGAGCCTGCGCGATAGTAGGTTCGCTTCAGCACAAGGTAGGCGAGCATCGTCAGGCCCAATGCGAGAAACCACGGACCCTCCGCCTGGAACGCAGTGGAGTCAAAGATCACCCCGGCAATACCAACAGCGGCCAAACAAATTGCGACAATCAGAAAAAGAATCGGCTTCATTTCTCGTCCCCTTGTGTGCAGTTATAGTTGCAGCAATTACGCAGTACCTGCTGGAATGCTTCATCGGCGGGATCGAGCAGGTTCGTGAACATTTCCAACGCCTCCACTGCGTACGTCCGACGCTCACGTGGGAGCAGGTCCAGGAGGTCGGCGGTCATCTGGGCGCACTGTTTGTCCATCGCCATGCAGATTTCTTTGCCGGATGCGGTTATGCGGATTTCAACGGTTCGTTGATTGGCGGCTTTGCGGCTTTTGGTTGCGAAGCCCTGTTTTACGAGCTTCTCCACGATGCGGGTCATGGTGCTCTGGTGCAGTGCGACTTCGGCGGCGAGTTCGTTCATGGTCTGGGGGCCGTTCATCAAAGCCTTCAGGGTGTACCACTGCTGAACGGTGACGGAACAGCATGCGAACTGCTGCCGCATGAGTTGGTTGAAGAACTTCTCCAGCCTGGTAAAGGACTGGTGTAAGCTCTGAATCTGTTCGGCTCGCTGCATGTCTGTCCCCAAAACTGCTTATTTAGTTGCCAATAGCAATATATGCTTATGACATAACATGCTATTGGCAAATGTCAAGTTTTATTCCTGGATTATCTGCAGAATCCTCGCATTGCCGCACATAAATGTTTTGTATGCCGAGCTTTGCGTGAATACTTTTTTTTGCCGTCTGGGAAAGATAGACGTCAAGGACAATTTCGACGGGTCGGCTGTGGCGAGCGAGTACCGAAAACAGTTTGTCGCCAAGCCGCTTGCCAATAATGCGGCGACTCCCTTTCCGTCGAAAGGGTTGGGTATTTCCGGACAGTGGGATATCAGCAAGGCGTGGTATTTCAGAGCAGGGATTGTCGACGCGCAGTCCAACAAGCGGACGACGGGTTTTAATACCGCCTTTCATGACGAGGACTATTATTTCAATCTGGCCGAGGTGGGGCTGCGAACGGACCTGCTCGGCAGAGCGGGCACATACCGGTTTACGACGTGCGATGCCGATACACATTCTGAAATCACACACCTCAGTCCTCGCCGCGCCTGCTTAGGGGAGTTGCTTTTGGCGTGTATTGCGATTATGCTGTGCGTGATAGTTGTTGTTTGAGCCGGATTACGCAGGGCGGATTTGGAGTGTTTTTGTGAAGATCAAGTTGCATTACGGCAGCGGCTTTGTGAGTGTCGAGATTCCGGAGGCGAATGTCGGTGAGATTATTCGGCCCTGGGAAGATGACGGCGATACGGATAATGCGGCCTTGGTGCGGGAGGCATTAGACAGCGGTGAAGCGGGCGATTTTGCCGGCCTGATACGGGGCAAGACATTGGCGGTGCTTGTCGGCGACGGCAGCCGGGACATGCCGCTTGGCGACATATTCGGCGAGCTTTTCGGGCGTCTGGTAGTATGCAGGAAGGTCATTTTCCTGATGTGCACGGGCACGCATGACGCCGACACGCCCGAAAACAAGGCTATCTGCGATATGATAACAGCGGCGGCACAAGAGGCAGGACTCGCCGGCATTGAAATCGGCATCCATGACTGCCAAGGCGACAATCTGGTCGAGGCGGGTACGACTTCGCACGGTACGCAGGTCAGGTACAATGGGACGCTGGATGCGGCGGAGGTCTTCCTGGTGCTCTCGGATGTGAAGTTTCACTATTTCGCCGGGTATTCGAATCCGATCAAGAATTTCGTGCCGGGTCTTTGCTCATATCGGACGGCGGAGCAGAACCACAGCCTGGCGTTGGATGAGCGGTCGACGTACGGTGTTCACCCGTGGCATGAAGACGAGACGAGACGCGGCAATCCGCTGGCGGGCGATCAGCTCGAAGCGAGGGGGTTGATCGTGAAGGGGCGGGCGGTCTATGCGATGGCGACGATCAGCACGTCGGGCAGGATTCAGTGGGCGCGATTCGGTGAGGCTGAGACGGTGAGCCGGGCGGCCTTTGCGGCGAGCGATCGGAAGAACACGCATACGGTAACACCCACCGATCGGCTGATTGTCTCGCCGGGGGGGCTGCCGAATGACGTTGATCTCTATATATCGCAGCGTGCGCTGGAATTGACCAAACAGGCGGTTACCGACGGCGGGGAGGTGCTGTTTGTCTCGGCGTGTCCGAAGGGGATCGGGCATGAGCGGACGATGGCGAATTTTTACGACCGTCTGACAAGGCCGATTGAGGAGATATTTGCGTCGATTGAGGGAGAGTATAAGCTTTTCAGCCACAAGCCTTACAAGTTCGCCGAGATGATACGGCGGTTGCGAAGGATATGGGTATATTCGGAGATTCCGGATGAACTAATTACAGCGGCGCATCTGCATGCGGTGCAGGATCCTCAGACGATCGTGGACGGTTGGATCGCCGAGGATCCCGGCACAAAGATCACGGTTGTCGACGGAGCTAATAAGATTGCTCTGTACGCAAGGCAAGTTGTCTGACAGGCGATATGTCGTCGGCCTTTTCGGGCTCGTCGAGTATTGCCAAAGCCTTGTACAGGTCCTCTGCACTTAGCATGGTTTCGCTGCGGTGCTTTTGCTCGGCCCAGGCGTCAACTTTGCCGTAAAACGCCTGCAAATCTTCGTCAAAAGACAGCTTGAAGTCGTCGTTGTAGAATGTGTCGACCTTGTCGCTGTATGAGATGGCAGGCTGGATGTCGGCGAGGTTTTCGGCGCGATCGTTCAGCGTGTAGAGCCGGTAGGCGTGTGCCGTGTAACTGGTCTGGGTGCAACTTGACAGAAGCAGCAGAGCCCCCAGGATTAACCACATCAAGAATCTTAACATTTTGTGCCCCTTTCGGTTTCGTTTGCTTGCGTTTGCGTTATTTAGCCCCTATATGAGATCAGCCCAGCGTAGAATTGCTCCGGATGCAACTCTGTGCCCTGCAAGGCGTTATATACAAAACTTAATATATGTTTCGGGAAAGTCCAAAAGAAGATGCGGGAATTCGGTAAGTATTTGTAAGAAGTAAATAGTGAATAGTTGGTAGCGGCGTCCTGGGATGGCGTCGGGCTTGAATTGATATAAGTG
>JAGHBX010000266.1 GCA_021160785.1 Planctomycetota bacterium
CGCAAAAGCAACGGAAGAACAGATTCGCCGATTTGCCGAAGATCACGGTTTCCAGGCATATAACGATGCCGAACTGAACCATAAAGATTGGCTGGACTACCTCAGGGTTACGCCGAGAAAAGATTGGCCGGCGTGGGCCGATATCAGTCAGGTTACCGTGGAGCCCTTTTACGACCGTACAGGACTAATCTATGAGACTCTTGGCACACTCAATGACGCCTTGACACAGGAAATCCTTATAACCTGCATTGTGGTTATCCTGATGGTTATGCATTTGCGCAGCAGTGTGCTCATAGGCGGCTTATTGCCTCTGGCGGTATTGATGTGTTTTATCGCCATGAAGTATTTTGGCGTCGATGCAAACATTGTCGCCCTGTCCGGCATTGCCATAGCTATAGGAACTATGGTGGATATGGGTATCGTTGTCTGTGAGAATATATTGCGGCATCTTGAAAAATGCCCGCCTGATGCGCCGAAGCTGGAGGTTGTGCACCGTGCAGCCAGCGAGGTCGGCAGCGCCGTACTCACGGCGGTCGCCACCACTATTGTCGGCTTTTTGCCTGTGTTTACTATGATCGGCGCCGAAGGCAAGCTGTTTAAGCCTCTGGCGTTTACAAAGACCTTCGCGCTGCTTGCATCCATCATCATCGCCCTTACCGTAATTCCGCCGGGGGCGCTCATTCTTTTTACCGGGAAAGTTTCCAGTAAAAAACTACGGCAAATATTCTACGGTATAATTGGTATTGCAGGAATCGCCGTCGCAATCCACGGGATAAGTATTGGCTCATTCATCATGATTTTTGGCGGAGTTATTTTGCTGTTCTTCGGCATTGGCGGCTTTGTTCACAATCGCATACCTGAATTTTTGAAAGCTAAAATACCATTTATCGCAAATATACTCATAGTGACATTTATAGGAGTCATCCTGAGCGCCTATTGGGAACCCCTGGGGCCGCAGCGGGGATTTGTCCGTAACTTTATTTTCGTAGCCGCCTTGGTAGGTGTTCTTCTCGGGTTCTTTAAGTTGTTTATCATGGTATATCCAACTACCCTGCGATGGGCGTTGGCGCATAAGACAATTCTCCTCTCATTAGTACTTGTAGTATTGTTTTTCGGCCTGATGGCCTGGCAGGGATTTGGAAGAACTTTCAACTGGATACCCGCCGCCGCCGAAAAAATCGGTATAAAACAAGAAACAACCCGCTCAACGACCTTTTGGGTTGCCGGCAGTGAAAAATTTCCCGGTCTTGGCAAGGAATTCATGCCGCCCCTGGACGAGGGATCATTCCTGTATATGCCGACAACAATGGTTCATGCCTCCATAGGCGAAGCTACCGACATACTGGCGAAACAGGATAGTGCGTTCCGCAGTATTCCTGAGATTGATACGGTTGCCGGCAAGATTGGACGAGTGGAGAGCCCTCTGGATCCGGCGCCCATTTCCATGATAGAAACGGTGATTAATTACAAGCCCGAATATAAAATCGATAAAAATGGGCGAAGAATCAAGTACCGCTACGATAAAGCAGAGGAAAGATTCGCATTGGATAAAGACGGCGAGCTTATACCCGATCCGGATGGAAGGCCGTTCAGACAATGGCGCGACTACATAAAAACGCCCGACGACATATGGAAGGAGATCGTCAAAGCAGGCCGGATTCCAGGGACAACTTCGGCACCCAAACTACAGCCTATCGCCGCACGTATTGTAATGCTCCAAAGCGGAATGAG
Organism: Planctomycetota bacterium; assembly: GCA_021160785.1. GTDB lineage: Bacteria > Planctomycetota > Phycisphaerae > Sedimentisphaerales > Anaerohalosphaeraceae > B28-G16. Next base: position 1,732 of record JAGHBX010000266.1, read on the forward strand.
AGCACCAATGGGTATTAAGATAAAAGGCCCCGCACTTGAGACCATCGAAACAGTGGGCCTGCAAATCGAGCAGTACTTAAAAGAGGTCCCCAGTGTCGAACCTGCCGCCGTTATTGCCGATCGAATTGTCGGAAAGCCTTACCTGGAACTTGTTCCGGACAGGAAGGCGCTTGACAGGTATGGGGTAAAGATACGCGATTTTCAGGATGTTGTCGAGGTTGCTATTGGCGGCAAGAAGATCACCACTACCGTTGAAGGCAGAGAACGATTCCCTGTACGTGTGCGTTATCAGCGTGAATTGCGCGACCAGATTGAGAGCATGGAGAAGATTCTCGTGCCTGCAAAAGGAGGCAGGCAGCAGATCCCAATCACCGAACTTGCAGAAATTCGCTATGTTCGAGGCCCGCAGGTTATAAAAAGCGAGGACACATTCCTCACCGGATATGTTCTTTTTGACATGAAACCGGGTAACGCCGAAGTTGATGTAGTCGAGCAGTGTCAGCGATATCTGCAAACTAAAATAGACAGCGGCCAACTGATTCTGCCGCCCGGCGTCAGCTACACTTTTGCCGGAAGTTATGAAAACCAGATCCGGGCCCAGAAAAAGCTCGCTGTTGTGCTGCCGTTGGCGCTGTTCTTAATTTTCCTGATTCTGTATTTTCAATTCAAATCTGTCCCCACGACGCTTTTGGTTTTTTCCGGTATATTTGTCGCCTGGGCGGGCGGTTTTATACTGATATGGATGTATTCACAGCCGTGGTTCCTGAACTTTTCGGTCTTTGATGTGAGTATGCGAGATCTCTTCCGGGTGCACACGATTAACCTGAGTGTCGCCGTCTGGGTTGGCTTTCTGGCGCTGTTTGGAATCGCTTCCGACAACGGTGTGATTCAATCAACCTATCTTGATCAGGTCTTCAGAGAGCGAAAGCCAGGTTCGATTGAACAGATGAGGGAAGCGACCATCATCGCGGCGCAGCGGCGAGTGCGGCCATGCCTGATGACTTCAGCAACCACCATTTTGGCGCTAATACCGGTACTGACTTCCGTTGGTCGAGGCAGCGATGTGATGGTCCCAATGGCGATTCCGTCGTTTGGCGGAATGTTGGTGGTTTTGATAAGCATATTCGTCGTGCCGGTCCTCTACTGCAGCATACAGGAAATGCGCCTAAAGGCCCGTATATGAGAAAGAAACCTGATTTGACAATAACAGCGGGGGCGGCTGTCGTTATCGTTTTGCTGAATGTGATTGCGGTCAACTGCGGCGTTTGCCGGGCACAAAGCCAGGGCAAAAGCAAGGTGAGAAAGGTTCCCTTTCCGCGAGCCGCGCTTAACCTGAAGGATATCCCTTTCAAGATAGTGTTTGAGTCATACCGCCGGACAAGCGGCAAGGCCAACTGGGAGCTGATCCTGAGTAATGCCGACGGTTCCAACCCGACCAGGCTCACAAATACGCCCAACGCCGACGAGATGTATCCTCACGCCTCTCCTGACGGCACGAAGATATGTTTCGTTGTCGACCGCGGGTCGCGAAGAGAAAAGATTCGGAGCGTATACTACATGAACATCGACGGGACCGGGCGTGTCAAGGTCGCCGATAATGCGCGTCAGCCGTGCTGGAGCCCCGACGGCAAGACCATCGCCTGCCTTAAAGGGGAATTCGATCGCTACACCACGCGGGAGTATGCAACGTCGGAACTGATCATGTACGACCTGAAGACGCGCACGCACAGAACCCATCCGAACAGCACTCTGCATCACATGTACGCTATCTGCTGGTCGCCCGACGGCAAGTGGCTCCTCGGCGTAGTGCACGGAGGCATGGGCTTTAGCGATACGATCTTAGCCTTCGAGGCCGACGGCACACGGATCTTCGACCTCAAGAAGTGGGGAGTCATAGGCTGCAGGCCGGACTTTAGCCCCGACGGAACCAGAATCGTATGGGGCGAGACGGACTGGAACCTTTGCATTGGCGATATAGACTTTGCCTCCGGCGAGCCTAAGGTCGGCAATATTCGCCAGGTTGTCCGATGCCTGCGCGAGTTCAAGGTTTATCATGTGGATTTCTCGCCGGATGGGCGGCACATCGCTTTCAGCTACGGCCCTTTCAAGGGAAGTCAGCAGGTCGGCGGCAGAGCGACAGGCTGGAACATCTGTGTGAGCGATCTGGAGGGGACGTGGGTGAAGATCACCGCCAACAGCAGCGGAAACAAAGAGCCCGACTGGGTTCCGGTTCCGGCGGCCGGCGGGTGGATGTTACAATCGCAAAGTAGGCCGGGTGCTACATATCCTGCTGTTTCAGGCGGGTCATCAGGATATTGAAATCGTCGACATCAATTTTTCCGTCCATGTTTATGTCGCCGGGGGTATGACCGCCGCCGGCGTCTTTGGACCGGACGAACTTGTCCATGAAGGCGATTGCGTCGTCCTTGTCGATGTCGCCGTCGAGGTCCAGATCGTACCAGAGGATGTCTTCGGCGGTTTCGTCGGGGCCGGTTTTCCAGACAAGGGCGTAACGCTCGGAGGGGTATTTTACAGTGTCGCCGGAGACATCCGAAAATGCCGCCACAATCTCGTAGCGGTTGAACTGTGCATCCAGCGGGCAGTGAATGTGCTCAACATTGTCGCTAGCGCTATCGCTGTAATCCAGCAGATAATCCCTCTGCGGGTCGTCTGGGTCAACCGCCCAGATTTCCAGAGTGAGGTCGCTGTCGGCCCCTGCTATCGCGTCGAAGGGGTATTCATCCTCGAAATGCCTGTTCCAGACGAGCGTTGCGGTAAGGAGTTGACCCTGCGGGCTTGCAACATCGAGGATATAGACATGTTCGCGCCCGGGCGCCTTGTCGATCGTGTTGTTGTCCCAGCCTGCCAAACGAACCTCACCGGGTGCATGTCGCCCGGCGTCAAGCTGGTCGTAGGCCGCGAGCGCATCGAGCATACCGGCGCCCTGGAGGTAATCCAGCACAGCCTCGTGGTCGTCGTCTTTGCCTGGTTTGCCCTTGTGCCAGTAGGGCAGTTTGGCAGCCGAGTTCATCAGGATCGCCTTGATAACGCAGTTGCCGCCCTGCGGCGAAACCGCAGCGGTCAGCAGCGGGTCGGATTCGGCCTTTTGCACAAGCAGGGCGGTCGTTCCCGCGACGACGGGTGTGGCAAAGCTCGTCCAGTCGCCGCTGACTTCGTAGCCTGTGGTGCTGTCGGCGGAAGGTACGAGGCAGTTTCCCGGCGCCACGATATCGGGCTTGCATCGCTGATCGGCGGTGGGACCTGCGCTCGAGTGTTCGGCAGAGGGCAGGGTAAACCGCTCTAACGTATCGCCGAGCAGGTCGCTTTGAAGCGAAGCAACCACGCCGACGCCAATCACATTGGCGCCCGCAGCCGGATACAGGACAGGGTCGCTGACATCACTGCCGTTGCCGACCCCGGCGAAAACGATCAGGCCGTTCTTCTCGGCAAGGTGTTCAAGGCCGCGCGTCCACCAATCCTCGAATACGACGCCGGCGCTCATCGTCAGAATGTCCGCTTCAAAAGGCTTTGCCTCGAGAATATGACTACTGACAAAACGCCAGAATTCATAGACGTCCGCCTTAGCCTGCGGTGCGGCGCCTTCATAGTAGAAGTTTCCAATTTTCGGATGGTATCCGTCGGGGTCATTGCCGACGAGTATGCCGCCTATGGCTGTCGAGTGGAACGATATGCCGCCGCCGACCGCCAATCCGTCGGTGAAATTAATGTCGCCCTCCCCGAGACAGTTGTGCCCGACATTGAGGAGGTAATCATCCTGGGGCCAGCCCGCAACATAGGTCATTGATCGGCAGACCGCCGCAATGGTTACGCCCTCGCCAGTCAGGCTTGGCTCGATATGGCGCAGGCCGAATGTGCCCGTGTAATCGAGCGCTGCCGGCTGAAGCGGGGTCTCGGCGTACTCCTGCCCCTGCGCCCGGCCGGCTGGCAACACAGCGATTGCCAGCAAAACAGCCGCCACAGCGATATTCAGATGTCCGATCATACTGCGAGAAAGCAAGTCATGCTCCGATAATAACCTGAAAACATCCTCTTCCATCCGTGAAAGTGGTTTTATACCCAATACAATTATACCATACATCGGCGGTAATACGCAACCAATAAAACAGAAATCTCAATCGGCATCTCGATGGTGCGGGGTCCTGTAAGCGGCCCATTCGATGCGCTAAAAATGGATTTAGGTTCTTGCATTCACCGTCCGGGACTGGTATACTCCGGCCCGTACTGATTCGTCGGACAGGAGAATCCACGAAATAAGCAAAATCAGCGGTAGGAAACGTATTTTTCTAAGGGCCGGGGTCTGTGTGCAAATGAAAGTGGTCATGGACGAAAAGCAAATAGCGACATCGCTGGTCGATTTGACCGAGCGCATTGCGGCCGCTGTCCCGGACGGTACGGACATCGCCGTCATCGGGATACGCAGCAGGGGAGAGATTCTCGCCCAGCGACTCGCACGAAGCCTGTCGCGTAAGCTTGGCGACCATATCCCATGCGGAACGCTCGATATCACGCTGTACCGCGACGACATCAACGATCCCCGGGGACAAACCCAGCCTGCCGTCAGGAGTACGGAAATCGGCTTTGATATTAATGAAAAAATCATTATTCTTGTGGATGATGTGCTTTATACGGGCAGGTCGACCAGGGCCGCATTAGATGCGTTGATCGATCTGGGTCGGCCTAAGGCGATCAGGCTGGCTGTTCTTGTGGACAGGGGTCATCATGAGCTGCCCATCCAGGCCGACTTTGCCGGCTGCACGGTGGACATCGCGGGCGAACAGACCGTCGAAGTGAGACTGACCGAAACAGACGGTATTGATCAGGTCATTGTCGAGAAGACATAAGTGGCAAAACAAAATCAGGAAAAATTCAGGTGGGACCGCAAGCACCTGCTGGGCCTGAAGGATATGAGCCGGCAGGAGATCGAATTCATTCTTGACACCGCCAGAGGTTTCGAGCAGATCAGCACACGTTCTATTAAGAAGGCGCCCACCCTTCGGGGCAAGGTCGTCGTCAACCTGTTCTTCGAGGACAGCACGCGGACGAGAAACAGTTTCACATTAGCCGCCCGCCGTCTCAGCGCCGATGTCGTCGAGTTCACCAAGAAATCCAGTTCCGTCAGCAAGGGCGAAACGCTCATCGATACGGCAAGAAACCTCGAGGCGATGGGTATTGATATCGTCGTCATTCGCCACAATGCCGGCGGCGCCGCGAAACTTCTGAGTCGGCATATTGACGCCTGCGTTATCAACGCCGGCGACGGCTTCGATGAACACCCCACCCAGGCGCTGCTTGACGTGTACACAATACGCGAAGTCAAGGGAACGCTGGAAGGGCTAAAAATAGGAATAGTCGGCGACATCGCTCATTCGCGCGTCGCCCGAAGCAATATCTGGGCAATGACCAAACTGGGCGCCGAAATCATACTCGTCGGCCCGCCGACACTCATGCCCGCCCAGGTGAGCCGGCTTCCCGTGAGGGTGTCGTACAGTCTCGACGCAGTCCTCGAAGAACTCGATGTCATCAACATGCTGCGAATCCAGTTCGAGCGACTGGGAAGCAATCCGTTCCCGTCGGTCAGGGAGTATTCGCATTTCTTCGGGCTCACCGTCGACCGAATGAAACGCGCCAAACCGGACTTGACGGTGATGCATCCCGGCCCGATCAATCGCGGCCTGGAGATAGAGTCCGAGGTCGCCGACGGCAAAAACAGTGTGATCCTGCGACAGGTAGCAAACGGACTGGCCATAAGAATGGCCGTACTCTTCCTCGTAAACCAGGGCGCAACCGAACAAGCAAAGAAAGTGTAAAACGCAAAGCGAACAGTGCAAAACCAAAACTCAAAAATAAAAAGTGAGTTGAAAAGCATACTTGGAGCGAGCATTTTGACTTTGAAGGGGAAACGATAAATTTTGAGTTTTAAGTTTTGGTTTTTAGCTTTTCGCTTTAAGTTTTGAGTTGTTTAATATGGCTGAAAAAATATTAATCCGAAACGGTCGTCTGATTGACCCGGCTAACAAGGTCGACCGTGAGGCGGACTTGCTGATTGTTGGCGAGAAGGTCGCCAAAGTCGGAGCGGTCGACATTGAGTGCGATCGGGTCATTGACGCTCACGGCATGATCGTCGCGCCGGGCCTGATCGACCTGCACGTGCACTTCAGGGAGCCGGGCGACGAAGAAGAAGAGACCATCGCCAGCGGTTCGGCGGCGGCGGTGGCGGGTGGTTTTACCTCCGTTGTCTGCATGCCGAATACCAACCCGCCCATCGATGAAGCCACCGGCGTCGAGTTCATCCACAGGATGGGACGGCAGGCCCGCAAGACTTTCATCTATGTCATGGGCGCGATAACGAAGAACCGCCAAGGTGTGGAATTGGCTGAAATGGGCCTGATGGCAGGCGCCGGCGCCATAGGATTCACCGACGACGGCGCCGGCGTTCAAAACACTGCCGTCATGCTGTGTGCACTCAAGTACGCCGCCATGCTGGATTGTGTCGTCGCTCAACACGCCCAGGATGACTCCCTCGGCCGTTCGGGCGTGATGAACGCCGGTTACAATTCAACGGTGCTCGGCCTGCCCGGAATCGATCCGCTTGCCGAGGAAATGATGCTCTGGCGCGACGTGCAGCTTGTTCGAAAGACGCTCGTTCGCTACCATGCCCAGCATATCTCGACAGCCGGGTCCGTCAAGATCATCAGAGAAGCCAAAGAGATGGGCCTGCCGATCACCTGCGAGGTAACCCCTCATCATCTTCTGCTGACCGACGATGCGATTGCCGATTACGACACCAACTACAAGGTCAATCCGCCTCTGCGAACACAGGCCGATATCGAAGCTCTCAAGCAAGCCGTCAAGGAAGGTCTCATCGACGCGCTCGCCACCGACCACGCGCCCCATCTGCAAAGCGAAAAGGAACTGGAATTTCTTGCGGCGCCTTTCGGCATTGCCAGTCTGGAATGTGCGCTTGCCCTTTATATCGAGGCCCTTATCGTCCCGGGCGTGTTGGACTGGCCCGGGCTGCTTGCCCTGATGACGTATCGTCCCGCGGCCGTCATTGGCGTCAAGAAGGGAACATTAGGCGAAGGCGATCTCGCCGACATAACCATTATCGACCCCGACGCCGAATATGTTATCGACGCGGACAAATTCGTCTCGAAAAGCAGAAACTGTCCTTATCATGGCCGCCGTGTAAAAGGCAGGGTCGAAAAGACCTTCGTCGCCGGCGAACTGAGATTTTCGGCGGTATGATATGCCCTTAATCGTTGACGGATACAACCTGTTGCGGTTCGTGCAGAGAGAGGGACATTTCGCGAACCTGGTCGAGGTCGGACTTTGCAGGATACTGTCGGATTATCTGGTGAGCGTAAGGGATCGCGGCCATATTATTTTCGACGGAACCGGCCCGCCCGACAAGCATGACTTCGAACAGTTGGGCGGACTTGCCAATCTGGAGGTGTATTTTTCCGGCGCAGATTACGAAGCCGACGAAGTCATCATGCAGAAGATCGAAGACAGTTCTGCGCCCAAGAGCCTGATGGTCGTAAGCACAGACAGGGAGATTCGGGCGGCTGCGACGGCGAGAAAGGCGACTTCGGTAAGGGCGGATGTTTTCTGGCACGCCCTGGTCAGTCGGCTTGAGGCACGACAAAAAGCCGTCCACGAGCCAAAGGCCAAACGCCGGGGCATTACCGAGGGCGAGACCGATCAGTGGCTCGATTTTTTCGGCATCGACCGGGATTGAAAACTTTTTGAGGGAAGGCAGATGGCTTACACAATCGGTCTTGATTACGGGACCAATTCGGTGAGATGTTTGATTGTCGATACGGCAACGGGCGACGAATTAGCGACGGCGATACACGAATACGAGACCGGACAGGCGGGCATCATACTCGACTCGTCCGACCACAACCTGGCAAGACAGAACCCCGCCGATTATCTCAAAGGCGTTGAGGCGACGGTCAGGGAGGCTCTTGCCAAGGCCAAAGATGCCAACGCCGACTTTGACCCTTCACAAATCATCGGCATCGGTGTGGATACTACCGGTTCCACGCCACTGCCAGTCGACAAGCAAGGCACGCCGTTGTATCTGCTCGATGAGTTCAAGGACAATCCCAACGCCGCCGCATGGCTGTGGAAGGACCACACCGGCCATGCCGAAGCCGCCGAGATAACCGCCCTTGCAGAAAACGAGCACCCCGAGTATTTGGCCAAATGCGGCGGGACCTACTCATCCGAGTGGTTCTTCAGCAAGATACTGCACTGCCTGCGAGCCGATCCTGGGGTTTTCGATGCCGCTTACACATGGGTCGAACACAGCGACTGGCTGCCCGCCGTCCTGACCGGGACGGACCATCCAGGCAACCTCAAACGCTGCCGCTGCGCCGCCGGGCACAAGGCGATGTTCAACGATAACTGGGGCGGATACCCCGATGCCGAATTCTTAGCCAGGCTCGATCCGAAACTCGGCAAGCTGCGAGCGACACTGAGCGATGAGACCTTTGCAGTGGATACTGTAGCCGGCAATCTGACACAGGCATGGGCGGACAAACTCGGGCTCTCTGCCGGCATACCGGTTGCCATGGGCGCTTTCGATGCCCACCTCGGCGCTGTCGGATCGGGAATCAGCCAGGGCGTGCTCGTCAAAATCATCGGCACGAGCACCTGCGATATGGTTGTCGCGCCCGACTCGTCCGACCTGCCGGACATCCCGGGCATCTGCGGCATCGTCGATGGTTCGATCTTGCCCGGCTTCTTCGGACTCGAGGCCGGCCAGTCGGCGGTGGGCGACATCTTCAACTGGTTCGTCAATTACATCCAGCCAGGAGGACCACAGGCCGGTTCGCACGAAGCCCTGACTCAAAAGGCCGCCGAACTCAAGCCCGGCCAGTCGGGCCTGCTGGCGCTGGACTGGAACAACGGCAACCGGACCATTCTCGTCGATCAGCGTCTGACCGGTCTGCTCATAGGCCAGACACTGCACACCACACCGGCGGAAATCTATCGGGCGCTCGTCGAGGCGACCGCCTTTGGCGCACTGACCATTATCAATCGCTTCGAGGAATACGGCGTCAGGATCGACGCCGTCGTTAACTGCGGCGGTATCTCCGAAAAGAACGCTATGCTCATGCAGATTTACGCCGACGTAACGGGCAGGGAAATGAAGATCGCCCGCTCCGCTCAGGCCTGTGCATTGGGCTCGGCTGTCGCAGGCGCCGTTGTTGCCGGAAAGGCTGCCGGCGGCCATGACAGCTTTGCCGACGCGCAGGCGGCAATGTGCGGCGCCAGGGACATCACCTACAAGCCGATAGCCGCCAATCAGAAGATATACGCCGAACTCTACAAGCTCTACAAGCAACTGCACGATGCGTTCGGCCTGGCCGATTACGCGCCCGCGCCGGCAAACGTGATGAAGGATCTGCTCAACATTAAGGACAATGTAAATTCCTGAGAACCTGTGTATCATGGGCAAGATGCCCATGCCACATTTTTGCTCAACATTAAGGATGATGTAAACTTATGAGAACGAACTATGCATGAAGAACTGACTCAAGCCGTCTGCCATGCCAACAGGCAACTGCAAACGCACCAGCTTGTCATTTGCAGTTGGGGCAACGTAAGCGGCATCGACCGAGACGCCGGTATTGTCGCGATCAAGCCCAGCGGCGTTGCGTACGACGACCTCACCCCGGAGAGTATGGTCTTGCTGGACCTGGACGGCAACATTGTGGCGGGCAGTATGAATCCTTCCTCCGATACGCCGACGCATCTTGAACTGTACAGGAACTTTGGCGCTGTCGGCGGAATCTGCCATACGCACTCGCCGCAGGCGACGATGTGGGCACAGGCCTGCCGCGAGATTCCCTGTTTCGGTACGACGCACGCCGACTATTACTACGGCGCCGTGCCCGTAACCGAATCCATGGCGCCGGCCGAAATCGAAACCGATTACGAACTCAATACCGGCAGGGTCATCGTCCGGCGATTCGAGAGCCTCAACCCCGCGCAGATGCCCGCCGTGCTGGTCGCCAACCACGGGCCCTTCACATGGGGCCCCGACCCGGCGGGTGCCGTGGAAAGCGCCGTCGTACTCGAACAGGTCGCCAAAATGGCAATGGGCACAATACTGGCAAATCCAAAGCAGAACGCTATCGCACAGGCCCTGCTCGACAAACATTACTTACGCAAGCACGGCAAAGACGCCTATTACGGACAGAAATAGAAAGGAGCGAAAAATGAGCAAGACCACATTCGCCGTCATCGTCGGCAACCGCGGTTTTTTCCCCGATCATCTCGCAAAGACCGGCCGAAAGAACATTCTCGACGTTTTGAAGAATAACGGTTACAACGCCGTTGCGATCTCGGCTAAGGAGATCAAGTACGGGGCTGTCGAGACCTTTGAAGATGCAAAAAAATGTGCCGCTTATTTTGCTCAGCGCGCGGGCAAAATCGACGGCATCATTGTTACTCTTCCAAACTTCGCCGTCCAAAAGGGCCTCGCACAAACAGTCACACGCCTACGACACGAAAACCCCATCCGGCCCAAACCC
>JAGHBX010000058.1 GCA_021160785.1 Planctomycetota bacterium
GCCAGTGCAGATGGCTCGGATCGAAGTTGAAACCGAACGCCTCACGGTTGCCGATCGCCTCAAGAGCACGCTTAGCGGTAACGATATCGAAAGCGATCTCAGTCGGATGCACCTCGAGAGCAAACTTCACGCCGCACTCGTCAAAGACATCCAGAATCGGATTCCACATATCTGCAAAGAAATTGAATCCGTCGTCGATCATCTGGTCCGACACCGGCGGAAAACTGTAGATGAAATGCCATATCGACGAGCCGGTAAAACCGTTGACGATCTTCAGCCCCAGGTTCCTGGCCGCGCGTGCGCTGTTCTTCATCGTTTCGACCGCCCATGCCCGCTTCTTTTCGGCGTCGCCGGCGCAATCGGCCGGTGCAAACATATCCGAACGGCTGTCGTTGTTCAGATCGCACACCAACTGACCGGCCAGGTGATTGCTGATGGCGAAGACCTTGAGATTGTTCTCATCGAGGATCGCCAACTGCTGCTTGCAGTATTCGGTATCCTGGGCGGCCATGGAAACATCCATATGGTCTCCCCAGCAGGCCAACTCCAGCCCCTCATAGCCCCAACTCGCCGCCTTCTTCGCCAAATCCGCCAACGAAAGATCGGCCCACTGCCCTGTGAAAAGTGTTACAGGTCTACCCATTTTCCTTAATCTCCTTAAAATCCCTTAGTGTCAATGAACACAGCCATTATACAAAAGATCATTCGATTTGCCAGCAAATATATCCATCGGACACGCCGCAAATACATAACCTCTTTCAAATAAGGAAGTTACGTATTCACGATATACCCTGACCTTTGCTACGTACTGCTGGCATCTTGCCGGCACTCAACCGCGCCGGGACTACCGTCCGATATTACCTTCAATCCTGAAGGTCCAGGCCCACTTGCAGGGCAGATCATTTCGCCCAATCTCCGACAGGTCGATAACCATTCTGTCGCCCTCGCCCCGCCAGGAGAGCGGCTCACTGCGTCCTAACATGGAGACCTTGACACTGGCGGCGGGCTTTACGTCCCGGACAACCAGTTCATCGCCCGGCCATGCCGACACTATCGCATACAGCACACCCGGCTTGCTCGTGAAGAATATCTCCTTCACCGCTCTGCCGTCTTTGGGACCGGCGCCCACAACATCCATCACATTGTACTTCGCCTTGTACTCCTTATAAACCTGCTCCGGCCTCTTGCCCGCGCTCCACTGGCAGGTATTCTTCCAGGTCCTCGTTCCATAAATCGCCTCGCCGTTGACCTTGAGCCAGTCACCGATCTGCAAAAGTCTTTCCTGCATAATCACAGGAATCCGCCCGTCACCGGTCGGACCGATATCGAGGAGAAGATTGCCGCCTCTGCTCACGAGGTCGATCAGCATAAGCAACAGTTCTCGCCCGCTGTTGTAGTCATCGATCGATTCATTACGGTTATATCCGAACGAATGCCCGATGCCCCGACATTCCTCCCACGGCTTTGCCGCGTCCTTTAACCCTGCGCCGTACTCGGTTGTGTAGTAGCCACCGTGATGGTGACGAGCACCCTTGCCCCACCGGTCATTGACTATCACATCGTCCCGGCACTTGGCCTCATTGTAGACCCACGCGACCATCTCCTCGCTGCGCCAGTCCTTGTCCTTCATATCCCACTCGCCGTCGGAGAATATAATCGAAGGCTCGTACCGGGTAACCACATCCTTGAACTGAGGAATCATATGCTCGGCGACATAACGCTCTCTATCGGCAAGCCAAAGCGGGTTAAACCACTCGTACAGCGAATAGTAGAATCCCATCTTGATCCCGCGCTTGCGAACAGACGTCGTCAACTCACCTAACAAATCCCGACCGGGCCCCGCATCGACACTGTTCCACGCCCTGCCCCAGGTCTTGTTGGCCTCCTTGCTCGGCCAGAGACAGAAACCGTCATGATGCTTGCTCGTCAGCACAACATACTTCGCCCCGCTGCGGGCAAAAATATCCGCCCACTGGTCCGGATCGTACATCTCACAGGTAAACTTCGGTGCAAAATCAAAATACGAAAAATCCTCACCGTACGTTTTCTTGTGAAACTTCGCCCAGTTGCTGTCGTTCAATTCGGTCGCCGACTTGTACGAACGCCGCCAGTACCATTCCGAATATGTCCCCTTGGGACCCCACGCGGGCACAGAATACACGCCCCAGTGAATGAATATGCCGAACTTGGCATCCGGAAACCACGCAGGTGCAGGTCGTTTATCCAAAGACTCCCAGTTCGCCTCATACTTCTGCGCCGCCGGCACGCTCGCTGCAAACATTAGCACCATAAACAAAAATACCGTTCTTCTCATGGCCCTGCCCTTTCAATTATTATTCTACAGATATTTCTCCAGCCCCCCTACATCATTCCACCGCCGTTTCGCAGATACAGCACCCCCGGAATTAGCCCGGAGGTGCTGCCGCCTGCAATCATAACATATCAAAAACCGATAGCTACTTTTTGAACTTCGTCCATTTGCGGTTGCTATTGGCGCTGGCCAGCAGCGTCTCAAGGAACAGCATCCCGCGCAGGCCGTCGGTTACCTTCGGAAAATCGTTCATCAGCGGATCAACCTTGGTCCGCGTCAGCTTGCAGCGGATCGTATCGGTAAAGTTGACATAATTGTTGGCGAATGCCTCGAAAAACGCCTCCGGATGGCCGGCAGGCAGCCGGGTTCCACGCGCCGCGGCCGGACTGATCTTGCCGATGTAGTCGTTGCCGCGCTTGTAGATTTGCTCCGGCTTGTCCATCTCGCGAACATACAGGTAATTCGGATGCTCCTGTCGCCACTCGAGGCTACCTGTCTCACAATGCACCCAGATCGTAAGGTTATTCTCTTCCCCGACACTGATCTGGCTGGCGTGCAGCACACCCTTGGCGCCCTTGTTGAACTTGAGCAGGCAGTTGACGTCGTCGTCGAGCTTGCGACCCTTAACGAAACTCGTCAGGTCCGCACACATCTCCTGTATCTTCAGGCCGGTGATATACTCGGCAAGATTTTCGGCATGTGTCCCGATATCACCACCGCAACCCGAGCCGCCGCTCTGCTTCGGGTCGGTCCGCCACGACGCCTGCATCTGACCGGTCCTCTCCAGCGCCGTCGCAAGCCAGCCCTGCGGATACTTCACCACGATCTTGCGAACCTTGCCGAACTTGTCGCCCCGAACCATATCGCGAGCCAATTTCACCATCGGGTAACCCGTATAGTTGTGCATCAGCCCGAACACGCGTTTGGTCTGCTTGACGATCTTCACCAGGCTCCGCGCCTCGGCGACAGTCAGCGTCATGGGCTTTTCGCACATCACATGAAACCCCGCCTCCAGCAGCGCTTTGGCGATCGCGTAATGCCAGTTGTTCGGCGTACAAACCGCAACAAAATCCATCCGCTCACCTTCCGGCAGCTTCAGTTCCTTGGCAATCAACTCCGTGTAAGTACCGTAGCACCGCTTCCGATCCAGGATCAACTCCGTGGCCATCTGCTTGCTCTTTCGCGGATTAATATCGAATGCCCCGCCGACAAGTTCCACGCCCCCGTCCAGTCGCGACGCCCTGCGGTGCACGTCACCAATGAACGCCCCCGGACCGCCGCCGATCATCCCCATCTTCAATGTTCGATTAAGTGTCATCTCAAATTCCTTTCAACAAGACCCGTATAATAAACAAGACTTCCGTTCTCACCTTAACCAGGATGCAATATAAGTCAAAAACCCAGCACTGTCAACAACTCAAAGAACATTGCAGGATTCCCCGAATACGCTCGGCGCCCCAACTTTTTCCGAAGCAGACCGGATTTAACTTTACATTCCCTCACCGATAGCATATAATTATGGATCTGACCGAAAAAACAGGGAAGTTTAACAATTTATTCACGAACCAGAGGGAACAATGAACAGAAAAAAGATTCTCATCATCGACGATGATCCGGACATCACCGAAGCCATGACAGTGGTCCTCGAGACGCAAGACTACGATGTTTCCAGCGCTGCCAACGGCGCCGACGCCATGAAGCAGATCGAGCAGTCCCCTCCCGATCTGATCATACTCGACGTAATGATGGACACACCCCGCGAGGGTTTTGTATTCAGCAGAAAGATAAAGACCAACCCCGACACAAAAGATATTCCGATCATTATGGTCACATCCGTAAAGGATAAGGTCGGCATCGACTTCAAGTCCGTCGCAGGCGACGACTCATGGCTGCCCGTGGAAGACTTCCTCGACAAACCGGTCCAGCCCGAAGTCCTCATCGAAAAAGTCGCCGACCTCCTGAAATAACCACCCACCCCATGCAGTTGGCGGGCTCCTGATAAATGCGCGCACAAAAAATGCCCTGTTCTTTCAGGGATTGGGGTACTGTCTTCATATAATGCCTTGTTCCCGGCGATCTTGTTCGGGCAAGCGTGCATCAAAAGTAGTGTGATATCGCCGAGGTCCTTGCCGCCAGAAACGTCTCCGTCAATCTTATATAGTCCAGCACAAAGTCCAGCACAAAGTCGCCGGCGCCGTCATAAATCCTAAACTGTGCATCGTCAGAGCACTTGAGGTCTCCGAAATTGTGGATCTTGCCGCTTGGTGCAACGTGCTTGCCCCAGCCAACCGAATTCTTACCGCATGTATTGTCGACCAGCGGCAGCGGCAGTGTCAGGTTCACGTAGAGATTGTCATCGGAATCCTGATAGAGCCACAACCGGCCGTCATCGGCGGCTGCCGTGCTTGTCTTGCCCGACTCTACGACCAGATTCAACCAGAACCCCTCGTCATAACTCTCTGTCGGGTCGAACTTGCCGTCAACCATCGGGTTGGCGCCGGCTATGGCGGCCAGACCGCAAAGGACTACCGCCACAGCACTGATAGTCGTCGGTTTCAGTTCAGTCATTGCGTGATTCCCCCATTTAGAACCGGCCACCCCGGACATGATCTTATTAAGTAGTATTATATCGCATTAACAGCCAAAAGTCAAGGCTCTGCGGTCAAAATCGCCTGATGCGGCATGATTTCTTCCGGCATGCCCCCATTCGCCATGCAATGATGTCATTATAGGACGCCCCGTGCGC
>JAGHBX010000512.1 GCA_021160785.1 Planctomycetota bacterium
CCATATACCCGTGCGACGCATCGAACATCACCCCGAAGTTGTCGTGATCGACCTCATCGACAATCCGCAGAATATCCGACGGCTTATTGAACGCAAACCCCGGCTCAAACTCCCACGCCATCCGAACACCCGCATCCGCAGCCGCAGCCGCACATATCTTCCACGTATCGACAACCTGCTTGCGAGCCGCTTGGGCATCAACCGTATCGAGTATCGTAGGCGGCTGCACACAATCCACCCGAATCGCCGGAATATCAAGGTCAAGACAAAACTGCAAATTCTTCCGAAAGCACTCGATATAAGCCGACGTATCGTCCGTATCGATCAAATGCTCGCCCCACAGATTCGCCGCCAATCCCGAAAACCCCAGACCGAGACCGGCCATCTGCTGCTTGATCTTATCCCGCTGTTCCTTGGCGGGCATATCATCCGGATTCGGATGAATCCCGAACCCGCCCAACTCAACGCCATCAAAGTTCAGCGCCTTGAGCTTGCTCACAACATCATCCCACGGAACAGGATCATTCTCATAAGGCCCGATCGAATACGCCCAACTGCCAATAGATATCTTCTTCATATTTCCACCTTTCAACGTAGAGTGGGGCTTGCCCCATCGATCCCATCTTTCCAATTTCACGTGGCACGGGCATCTTGCCCGTGATTTCTGCGTACAATTCAGGATTCCAGGGTGTCCCGATCTATCGGGATTAGCCCGTACATATTTTGCCCAAACTGGGTGGCAGCCTTTTGCGGAGCGGAGCGCAGCAAAGGGATGGTCCGCCAACGATTAGCCACACCTTTAGGCTGCGCCGAAAAGGCTGCCACCCGCGATTTTTCAATTCTTATTTCATCGAGGCTGAACACGTACCTTAGCCCACCGCTTTCATATCTTCATATCCGGATTACCCGGCCCAAAATGCTTCAGCATCACGATCGGATCGCTCTTCGACGGATTCGTAATCGTAACGCCCGCCTTAGCGGCTTCTTCGCTCACAAAAAACTCGTCATGCGTCAACTGCCCGTACCGAATCATCGTCGGCGTCTCGATATCCCACACGCCCATCTTGCCGTGCCCCTGCATCATGATCATACCGTACGCACCGCCGTCCTTAATCGTAACTGTCGCACCCGGCAAAACCGTAAGTTCCTTCGCCCCGAAGGCATCGGACCGGTAGCAAATCCACAGATCGATATACCCGGCCTTGGTCATCTGGCCTAACGGCTCGACGGGAACCGGCGCCATAAACCGATTCTCCCGGAAGTTCGGATCGACATTCAAATCCCAATCGATCACCGAAAGCAGATGGTCCACATCGCCCACCTTATCCTTCGGCGTATCCTTCCACAAAAGCTCCTTCGGCACAACCGTATCGCCCGAAGAAATCGACTCGTACATCGCAAAAACATCCGACGCCTTCTGAGGCTCATAAGTGCACATACTCCCCGGTGCATGAAGCACGCCCGGCGGCACATCCCAGCCGGTCCCCACATCCAACTGATAAGCCTTCGAAAAACTCGTCAGCTTATTATCGCCCTTCTCGAAATCGGCAAGACACTTGCGAACCTGCTCCTTCGTAGTACCGGGCTCCAGGCCGAAAAACGTGTAAGGGAACTCCGCCCCGTAGTTATTCGCCTGCGGCGGGAAATAATAAGCCTCCGGCTTGCCCATCTGCCCGGTGAGCCCGGCGAACTTGTCGTCATGATGAATGTGATGCGGCAGAGCCCACTTGTTATCGAAAAACTTCGAATACATCGGCCAGCACTTGTGCCCGCTCCATATCCGTTCACCGACGAGCAAACCCTTCAACTCCTGCACGGCCTCTGCAAGAAGAAACTTCTTCGTCTCGCCGCCATCGTCGAACACGATAAAACTCAACCCCTCGTTATCCGATGTCAAAGGCCCGTTGTCCGCCGGCGTCGTCGAAGAGAACCACCGCTCGTCGATACCGCCCCGCTCGCCGCCCATCGCGTAATAATCATCCGGATGGAGCTTGATCCGCCGACCGGGCACACAGAACGAACGCGGCACCCAGTTGGGCGCCAGCCTCACTATTCCCCCACCCTGTTCCATCGCCATCGCCGCTAATTTCGCTACATTCAATCCACTCATAGTATCCCACCTTCATCTCTCAAATTCTCATACACCTGTAAACCACTCTCCCCGTGGCATGGGCATCCTGCCCATGATTCCCTAAAGTTCCTTGATTTTGATTTCCTTGATGATAATCTTCATCGCCCCGAACTGCGCGCCCGGATGCACCTGAAAACCGATCTTGCCAGAGTCCGTCGTATCGTCATCGACATCGGCAGTCTGCGTACCATTTAGCCATATCTTGGTTTTAGCGCCTTGGGTCACGATCCGCATCGTATTCCAGCCGGCGCGGTCTTCGAGTTCCTTGTCCAGATTCGCGGCAAGAAACATCTTGCCCGGGCAATACAATGTCCCCGAAAAAGCCACCGGCTTCTTATAGTCAAGAATATCCGCCTGATACGCAACCTGCGGCGACTGGAACCTGAACCACACCCCGCTGTTGCAAGGCCATTCGGCACGATAAGTCGCAATCAATTCGAAGTCGCCAAAGCTCGCGGTCGTGAAAAGGTCCCCCGGTGCATTATTATCCCCCTGCGTCCCCACAAGCTGGCCGTCCTCCACAAACCACTTGGCATTCCCCGTCGCCTCCCAGCCGGTAAGATCCGTACCGTTAAACAACGCCACAAACCCGTCATCCTTCTCAACCACCGACCCACCCTGCGGAACCTCCGTCTTACACCCCACCGAAAACAACATCAGACTAACACAAACAACCCAAAAAAACCGAAATATCATAATAACCTCCCTAAAAATAAGTAGGGTGGGCTCTCAGCCCACCGACCCTGCGCATCAAAAAAGGCGCCAACGCCCAATTAGCATAACCAATACCACCCCCCTGTCAACGCCTTTTTTTGCCCTCCTCACGCATCGGCTGTAGTGCCGCAGTATTTGGCGTGTGTTTGCACCATCCATACGTTATAATGCCGCGTAATTGGAAAAAAGCAGATAATTGAAAATCCCTGTTAAAAGGACAAAACATGAAGATTAAGCTAATTGCAATATCGATCCTGATGGCCGCATTACTGCTCTCTTGTCAAAAAAAGGAGCAGGAACCCAAACAGCAGAGGCAAACCGACCAGACCCCGCAACAAAAAAGCACCGCGCCCGAAACCCAGCAGCCCGAAACCCAAAAGCCCGGAATCCACACGGCCGTTGTCCAGGAAGTAATCCATGTCTCCGACTATACCTACTTACGAGTAAAGGAAAATGACGCAGACTTCTGGATCGCCATCAGAAAAACCCCGATGGAACCGGGAGAAACCATTTCCTACGCAAACCCCCTCGAGATGAGAGATTTCACCAGCAAGGAGTTACAGAGAACATTCGACAAAATCTTTTTTATTAGTGCGTACAGCAAAGGGGACGCTTCCACTCCGGCAACAGCCGCGCCCCGGACGAGACCCGCCATAGACAAGAAAGAAATCTCCATCGCCCCTGCCAAGGACGGAATATCGATTGGCGAACTCTTCTCCAACAAAGGCGCCTACGCCGGCAAAACCGTAACTATCAAAGGCCAGGTCGTAAAATTCAGCGCCGCGATCATGAAAAGAAACTGGGTCCACATCCAGGACGGAACCTCCGGCGACGGCAAGCATGACTTAGCCATAACCACCCAGGACGAAGCAGCCGTCGGCGACATCGTAACATTCGAAGGAAAAATCACACTAAACAAAGATTTCGGCGCAGGGTACAAATACAAAGTCATAATGGAAGAAGCAAAAAAGAAATAAAACGCACGCAAAGCACCGCCACAACCGTCAGAGACACAGGTATCCGTCGATTGTCATCCATCGCTATCTCCTGACATTATACACTTACCCGCACGCAAAGCGTGCATCCAATGATTAACCCGCACTTCCAGTGTGGGATACCTCACACCCACCAACTCATCCCATCGCCCCATGTCATCTCGACCGAAGGCATGCGAAGCAAAGCGTAGCGTGCCGTAGCGGAGGGACCCATTTAAACAGCATCGCGAAGCGATTCCAATTCTCATTTCTTTGGCGATCTCTTTTTGTCGTTGAACTCTGGTAGACGCCCGAATCGCTCCGCGAAAAGGGCAAAACATTCGTATTCGCACTTTGCCACATCACCCATGATGCGAAGATCGTCCGGATCGCTTGACGTGACGTCGCATTCGTAGAGACACACGGAAACGTAGAGCCGAGATGTCAACTTGGCGTAAACGGGATGCTTGACTCGAACACGGTGCCCGCCCCCGTGTCCGTCTCCACCTTTGATTGTGTTGTCGAACTGCTGGAGTCGCGATTTGAGTCCACCCTTTGAGTTCGTCATCCCGACGTAAACAATCTCGGGGCACCATGAGAAAGGCGTACCTGAGATATCGGTGGATGTAATTGCAAGAGTGTAGACACCGGGACATGAAAAACCCGCGAGACTCGTTCTGTGAATCCATCTCGCCCACTGCGAAAACACTATGTTCATTTCACTTTCTCTCGCCAATACTCTTCTGAACTTACTCCATCTGGCTCAAATTACCATTGCCACGAGCTTCCAGAGAAATCCATCCGAATATGCCGGACGCGAGGATCCGCCTCATATCTTTGTCTGTATTTTTGCCCCATTTTCCAACCATCAATCGCCCGCCCTGGCTTGCCACGATATTCATGGTCATAATGTTCTGTAATGCTCGAAGGCTCCTGAACCATGCCATTTTTCGTTTTGCTTCAGTACTTTGTCCAAGAGTTCCTGACTCTTTTTGAGCGTTTTTTCTACCGATTTGAAATTCTTTTCTTCAGGCATTTGTTGTCCTTTTCTTTTGCAATATGAATTTACGATTATATTCTCCCCGGTTACATTTTCCCGTGGCGCATAATAGAAATCAATAACCAGAACCCCATAGCACCTGCGGTCAGAAACCCAATGATGCCTATAATGGGAATCTCCTGCCACTTGGGCGGAATACCTGACAAAACAATAAGAGA
Organism: Planctomycetota bacterium; assembly: GCA_021160785.1. Classification (GTDB taxonomy): domain Bacteria; phylum Planctomycetota; class Phycisphaerae; order Sedimentisphaerales; family Anaerohalosphaeraceae; genus B28-G16. Next base: position 5,038 of record JAGHBX010000512.1, read on the forward strand.
AGAGCCGATGACTAACGAAGAAAGCACGATGCCATAAACAACACGATTGCTTATACGGTCGTGTGTTTTGAGCATCGGCTCCAGACCTTTGTGCTCAAACTCTATGCGAATTTTTCCCTGCTTGATTTTGTTAATAATGTTCCTCGTATCGGTAGGAAGTTCCCGAAGTACAGCCTCCCAATCCATGCTTGCGGTGTAGATATCCTTTCGCAACTTGCGAACGCTTAATCTTTCACTCAACAACTGCCGAACAAATGGTTTCATATGTTCAATAATGTCGAACTCCGGGGATAATTTGCGCCCATTGCCTTCCACCGTAATCAACGCTTTATCCAGCAGATAGAAAACCGGCGGGATCTTCAAATTGTGCCGTATCAACAGTTGGATAAGCTGCATGAGCAGGTTACCCATATGTATATCTTTGAGCGGGCGATACAGATGCTGTTCTACAAAATCCGCAATGTCTGCTTCAAGGCTTTCGACATTTTCAGCGTTCTCGAGTTGCGACAGTCGAAGAAGTGAGCGAGTCATTCTTTTGGCGTTGCGACGTACAATGCCCGCTATCAAGTCTCCAAGGTGTTCTCTGTTACGTCCGGTTAAACTTCCCGTCATGCCATAATCCAACAGGCAGATGACATTATCCGGCAGAATCAGGATGTTCCCCGGATGTGGGTCTGCGTGAAAAAAACCGTGTTCAAATATCTGTTTAAGGATTATATCCGCACCACGGTCGGCGATCAGTTCCAGATTAAGATTTGCATCGGTTAAGGTATCCAAATCAGAAACCTTAATACCTTCCACAAACTCCATAATCAGTACCTTATCCGTTGACAGGTGTCGATAAACCTTTGGGACATAGATAGTGGTATCCGACTGAAAGTTTCTTGCGAAGCGATCTATGTTGCCGGCCTCAATATCAAAATTCAGCTCTCTTTTAATAGTTCGAGAAAATTCCCGAACAATACCGACCGGGTCGAGCGTTTCCATTCCTTGAATATGCTTTTCTATCAGTTCAGCTAAATGGAACATGATTTCCAGGTCCACCTCGATTGTTCCGCGTATTCCGGGACGCTGGACCTTTACCGCTGCCACTTTACCGTCCGGCAGAACAGCTCTGTGCACCTGCGAAATAGAGGCTGAAGCAACCGGCGTCTCGTCAAATTCCTTGAATAGCACTTCGAGAGAGTCGCCGAGTTCAGTTTCGATAATCTCTCGAACCTGGCTGGCAGGAAAAGCCGG
>JAGHBX010000082.1 GCA_021160785.1 Planctomycetota bacterium
ACCAAACACCACAGCGGCGCCCGTCCACAGGAGGCTTTTTAGATTTGTTTTCAGGTGCAAATCGTATTGCGCCGCTAATATCGCAAACACAAACGCGACCAACGATCCGACAATAATGATCGCCATGTAGAACCCCGACACCCACATCAGAACGTCGCTGACGAAATCCTTGTACCCCAACGGCAGCACAAACGGCAGCAGCAACAGCAGACACGCCACCGCCATACCGATCAGCCATGAACGTGCTGTCTTGCGCACAACGACGTTACATGCAAAGCACAGGCTGTATGTCATCACCGACAGCAAAACCGGCAACAGCATGTAGTATCGCATCTGTTCGGTGACAGACTGCTCTTCGTCATATATAGCACTGGTTACAATGGCGAAGACCATCGGGCAGGCCTGGATCAACAGCGCAATGATCAGCCCGGTTGCATACTTCAGCGCGATAAATCGTTTGACGCCGACAGGTTTGGATCGCCAGAAGATGTAGCGTCTGTCATTCAAATCGGCCTGGACGTTGGCGCACGCGATGAGCCCGGCCAGCAGCGGTCCTAACATAATCGAGAGCGCGACCGTTCCAAGGGCAGAGAATCCGCCACCGTCGAGCAGACTCGCCACGGCCTCTTCCAAAGGCAGAACCATGATCAATGCCAGACACGCCATGGCATGCCATTTAATCTGGCTGACTTGCTGATGGACGACGGTTGCTACCCTCATAGGTACCTCCTGATCTTGACATAGCGGTAACAGGCAACCGCAAGCGCCAGAGCAAAGACGAGTATCTGGCCAATCATGATCATCCCCGGCGGTACGTCTCGGTAGATGTTTATCAGCGAATACGGTGCAAACGGAATCGCCCACTTAACCTCGCAGACATTGGCCCAGAAAAAGACGATGCCCCATCCGATGAAAACGCCGAATATCGCTACTAACGAGGTCGCTTCGCTTCGACTCTGACAACCGAACGCACAAAAACACGTAAACAACACAAGCGCCGCGCCCCCCATCAGGGCATTAGAACCCAAAAGATATCCCGTCGGGGTCTCCCGCCCACCCGCCATGAACTCCATCAATAGCCCCGTGACCAGAAAGATCAGAACAATCCCCACCACAGAGACAAGATACTTGCTGAAAAACAGCTTCCACCGCGCAACGGGAATCTTAAAAAGCAAATGAATCGTACGGTTGGTCATCTCGCCGGAAAAAATATCCAGCGCATAAACCACCGGCACGGCGAACATCTGAATCAACGAGATTATATAGCAATTTGCCTGATCCGGTATGATCCGCATCCGAAACAGCATCCCCGTAAACACCACACTCGCCGCACCGCAAAACGCCAGCTTCCACAGGTTCTCCCGCCACTCTTTCCATATAAGCTGTGCGAACATATTACTCCTCTGCTAAAGGCTTTTTTTGGCCTTTGCTTCTCTGTGAAACGATAGCGTTGTATTCCTTATCGAGCAGTTCGGCGACCTGCTCGGCGGGTACCTCTAATTGCACCGCCAGAATCGCCGCCTGGCGAAGTGCGTCGGCGACCATCTTTTTTCGCTGTTTTGCGGCGATACTCTGGGTGTTGGAAGAAACATACGTCCCGTCCCCGCGCACGATACGCAGCACATTCTCACGGCAAAGCTCGTTATAAACCTTCAAAACGGTATTCTGGTTCACCGCTAATCGCCCCGCCAATTCGCGCACACTCGCCACCTTGTCCCCTTCCCTCAGTACGCCGCAAGCCACCTGATACCGTATCTGGTTCATGATCTGCCGGTAAATCGGCACAGACGAAGATGGTTCAATTCGTATAAAAATCGCTATATCTCCTTACAGAGAGCTACTGTTATATATAACTATAACACTTGGCGCAAAAAAGTCAACCCCAAAAAAACATTTTTTTATGAAAAAAAATCAGGTGGATTGGCAACCGCCTGTTTTCGGCCAATCTAAACTCGCATTTTATATTGGACGACAGTAATGACGCCGCGCCAATTACAATACTGTAAGCCCGATGCTGTTGTCGAACATTCAATCCTGATCGTCATTGGCGAATATTGCCGATTCGATTAGAACCGTTTCCTCCGGCACATCCTCGTAATGTCCTTTGCTTGTTGTCTTTACACCGGCGATTGCATCCACGACGTCCATTCCCTCGACAACCTTGCCGAAGACGGCGTAACCGTAGTTTGACGGACCTGAGTAGTTGAGGAAATCGTTATCCTTGAGATTGATGAAAAACTGCGCCGTGGCGCTGTTAGGGTCGCCGGTTCTGGCCATCGCAACCGTGCCCTTGTCGTTGGTCAGGCCGTTGGTCGCTTCGTTGGCAATCGGATCGCGGGTTTCTTTCGGCGACATATCGCCGGTGAGTCCACCTCCCTGGATCATGAAGCCGGGTATCACCCTGTGGAAGATCGTCCCGTCAAAGAAACCGCCCCTGGCGTACTCCAGGAAGTTGGCCACCGTAACCGGCGCCTTGGCGGCATCCAGTTGAATCACGATATCGCCCATGCTTGTCTTGAGCGCTACTTTGTCGTCCGGCATATTATCTCCAGTTTGTTTAGTTGGTAGTTCAGAGTTGGTAGTTGGTAGAGGGCGGCTGTGCCTCTACACATCATTCACCTGAGATAACCGTGGCCTTTTTCACCAGGACCGGCTTGACGGGAAAGCTCTTTTCGCCGTTCCGTACAACCGTTGCGCCCACAGCAATGGCGTCGACAACGCTCATGCCCTTGACCACTTTTCCGAAAACCGCATAACCGTTGGAACCGCGGGTCGGTCTATAGTCCAGCCCGGCATTGTCTCCGTGATTGATGAAGAACTGGCTCGTCGCACTGTGCGGCATACCGCTGCGCGCCATTGCTATCGTGCCCCGAGTGTTCTTCAAGCCGTTGGCCGCTTCGTTTTTGATTGGCGCACGGGTAGGCTTTCTGCTCATGTCGGGAGGGTGCCCTCCGCCCTGGATCATAAAGCCCGGGATCACGCGGTGGAATATCGTTCCGTCATAAAAACCATCGTCGACATACTGCACGAAGTTGGCAACGGTAATGGGGGCGGCCTTTCTATCGAGTTCAATCACGATATCGCCCTTTGTCGTCTCAAGTTTTACCTGAAGCGGCTCGGGGGCATCGACGGATGTCGCGGGCTCGGGCTTTGGCTCTTCGGTCAACTGTTCTTTTTGCGGCAACTTGTCATTGTCGCCTGGCTGCCCGCTCTGATCGGGCGTTTCGCAGCCGGCAAGGCACAGGCAGAAAACAAACAGCAGGCCCAATATCTTGATGTGCATTTTCTCAATCATTTGAAACCGCCCTCAAAACTATACCCTGTTTCCAAAAACTTCTCCTGCCGCCGCACTTAAACGACAACAGCCGCCAAAAAACCGTTATTCGGCTGAGATGACCGCGGCCTTTTTTATCACGACCGGCTTGACGGGCAAACTCTTTTCGCCGTTTTGCACCACTGTCTCGCCCGCAGCGATGGCGTCGACAACGTCCATGCCCTTGATGACTTTTCCGAAAACCGCATAGCCGTTGGGGTCGCGACCCGTACTATAGTCCAGCCCGGCATTATTTCCGTGATTGATGAAGAACTGGCTCGTCGCACTGTGCGGCATGTTCGTACGCGCCATTGCTATCGTGCCGCGAGTGTTCTTCAAACCATTGGCCGCTTCGTTGATAATCGGCGAGTGCGTGGCCTTCTCCGTCATCTTCGGAGTATACCCGCCCCCCTGGATCATGAAGCCCGGCATGACACGATGAAAAATCGTACCGTCGTAGAAGCCCTCGTTGACATATCGCACGAAATTGACAACGGTGACGGGCGCGGCTGTCTTGTCAAGTTCAAGCACGATGTCGCCCTCCGAGGTCTCGATCAAAACCTGAACCGGCGCAGACTTTATCGGTGTCGGTGTCGGCGGTGTTGTCGGCGTTCTTCCGGGATCGTCCGGTGTAACCGGCGGTTTTATATCGATCACCTTTGGCGGTTCGCCATTACCTGTGCCATTGCCCGTTTGATCGTCCGGTGCGGATTTCCTGCAGCCGCCCAGACAAAAACAAACAGCCAACATCAAGACCCATACTCTCATGTGAACTCGTCCAGTCATTTGAATTCCCTCTCAAAATAACTTTGCCCCTGATAATCGTTTCGTCCTGCTTATATGACAAAGCGCGACAAAAAGCAAGCACCATAAAGCCCGGAATAAGAAATTTTTCCAGCGGTTTCCCGCCTAATGCCCCTAAAAGGACTTTCTATGTAAAATGTATATTTACTGAGCAAAGAAAACCAGGCTCAGCGCCATCACGATCATGCCTATTATCAGACCATAAAGCGACAGGTGGTGCTCGCCGTATTCCCTCGCCGCCGGCAGCAGTTCGTCGAACGAGATAAAGACCATGATACCCGCGACCGAGGCAAACAGG
>JAGHBX010000103.1 GCA_021160785.1 Planctomycetota bacterium
GAAGCTTTCGATGCCTTGAGCAAGGAAGAGAAAGCCCGTTGTGTCGAGTCTTTGCCGCAGGCGGATAAGCGGATGGCGGCGATGCTGGTTCGGAGAGATGCTTTTAATCTGGCTAATTCGCTTTCGCCGCTGACGGGGCCGGTTGTGGCTCACTATGCATTCGGTGTCGGCGTTGTGGGGATGGGGATATCGTCGATTATTATCATGATGCTTATCAACGGGTTTGTTTTCTGCGAGGTTCTTGGGGTGGAGTCTAAGGGATGGCAGTACAGGGTCGGCAGTTTGATGCCTGCTGTCGGTGCGCTTGCGCCGTTTTTGTGGACGGGTGGTAAGGCTCAGTTCTGGCTGGCGGTTCCGGCGTTTGTGTTCGGCATGATGATTTTGCCGATTGCGTACTTTACGTTCTTTATGATGATGAACTCGAAGAGCCTGTTAGGTGATAACATAATCCGCGGCGGCAAACGCGTGCTATGGAACGTGCTGATGGTGATAGTGTTGGGACTGGTGACGCCGTGCGCTGTGTGGGCTATATGGAACTTCTCTTCGCACAAGTTCGGTTCGGGTTGGATAGGCGCCGGCCTGATGATCGCCTTTGTCGTGATCACACTTATTGTCGGCGTGCTGCGACCAAAGCCGAAGCAACTGTCCCCCGCCGTCGAGATCGCTGAGCCCAAAGAGTCCTAACCCTGGTAGATTTTACCTTCGCGGAAGTCCTGCCAGGCGGGCTCGAAGGCTTTTCTATCGGTCGGCGCGGGTCTTACTTCGATGTTTGTGCAGGTGAACAGGTCGGAGGATTCTTCGTCGTACATGACCTGCATGATAGTATTTCTCAACGCCTCGTTTTCCGGCTTGAACCTCAACGGCTTGCCCGTTGCCTTGTTGATGACATCGCAATGAATCTCGACACCGTCGGCTGCAAGCACAAGATGCGAGCCGCGTGAGCCGCTGCCCTGGGCTAATAATTCCACGATAGCTTTGAGGGAGGCTATAGCGGTAAGTGCAAGATGTCGTGCGCGAACGGCCGCTAACATTTCATTGGGACCGGCCAGGCTGAAACCGGTTTGCCCGATGCCTTTGTAAAACTCAACCATTTCCCCCAAGGCCTTGCGTGCATCGTCTAATTGCCTTATATGTCCTCCCGATGTGGTCATGACACCCTGGATGTTTTCGATTGCTTCTTCGGGCGACGAACCCGCGGGGTTGGCCAGGCTGTCCAGTTCACCGATTAGTTGATTGAGTTGTCCGGCGATCTCCTCTGCGTTATCGGCATAGTCGGCGATGTCCGGCCCGTATACGTTAGCGATGTATTCCGCCGCCCGCAGGCCCCCGGTCTGCCCGGCGTTCAGTGCCGATCCGCCGGGACGCTTCACGCCGTGGGTGCCGGCCATCTCACCGATAACAAAGGTACGGGCGATGTTCGACTCCCACCACTTATTCACCGCAAAACCGCCGTTGTTGTGTTGTGCGCAGACGGCGATTTCAAGCGGTTCGGCGTACAGGTCAATTCCGTTTTCGGTATAGATATCAATGGCAGGGCGGTTCATGCCGGCGAGTCGCTCGATCGGTGTGCCCTCGAGTGCGCCTGCTTTGGTCAGGTAGGTCAGGGCTTCGGCTTCGAGTTCATGGATGTCAAACGGTCGCATAGCGCTGTTGCCGATGGGATTTTGCAAAAAGTCCATAAAGACGCGCCTGCCTTTTTGCGTTTCATTGAACACAAGTATGTCGACCAGCGAAGATCGCAGTTCGGTGATTCGCTGCGGATCGAACGGCCACTGATAACCTTTGAGGAAGATATTCGTAGCCATCCGGCTCATCGTGGGGAAAAAGTTGGTTAAAAATTCCCGGCGGTCGTTTCCGTCGGCGTCTGTGCTGAAAATCCGCGGGATCGCCTGCATGTATGTGCCCGACACATTCCAGCGAAACTTGATGCTCGCCAGGCCAAACTGCGATTCGGTGAGGTTCTCGGCGACCAGACCCGCCTTAAACGCCAGCCCGTGAATCCCCGTCTGGCCCCTGGGGTATACGCTTGTCTTGTAAAGCTCGCCCGGTCCGCCGGCGGCTAAGACAAGGTTGGCGCAGTAGTAGACATTGATGGCGTAATTGCCGCCGTCAAGCTTCTTCTTGTCTATCGTCGCCACGCCGACGATTCGTTTCGATTCACCCGCACCGACCGTAAGAAGCTGCGCAACTTCCCGGCAATCGTCGATGGCAATCCCGTAACGTTCGACCTGTTGCTGCAGGCACTGGCTCATGAATTTGCTTGTCTTGGGACCCGCCGACGTCGCCCGCTCATAAGGATCGTGGTCGGTCTTGTAACCGATGTAGCTACCCATAGGATCGTGCGGAAATGGCACGCCGGCCTGTACGAGATGATAGAACTCACGAAGCGAGCCTATCGCCTCGGCGAGGGCAAGATCGCCGTGGCAGCAACCGGCGGCGGTGAGGCTTTTGGCGAATTCCTCTGCGCTGTCGGCTGTCTCGGGACTGGTGCCCATTTTATAATAGGTCTGCTTGTCCGAGCCGCTCATACGCGAAGTGCCTAACGAAATGCCCCCGGTAATCACCGCGATTCTCTCGCCGGCGTCGGCTATACCTTTCTCGGCCATGAACTCGCAGAGATGCACCGCACAGTTCATCCCGGCCGCGCCTGCACCGACTATGACGGTGTTGTAACGATGCACGGTTATTATCTGACCGGCAATCTTTTTTGTTTCCATGATGATGATATCCCTCAGCGTAAATTGAAGTTTCTGCCTGTAATGCGACTGATCTCTTTGATGTTGGCGGCCGCAAAATCGATATCGGGCCACTTCTCAGACCGCAGCTTGTCTATCATTTGCTTGATCCCGGTCAGCTTTTCGGCGAGCAGATCGTAATCCTGTTCTGCGATGATCTGCTGCATGACAGGTTTGTCTATCATGCTGAATGACCCACCTAAAACGAGAACGCCCGCTTCGATGTAGTCGCCCATATTCTGCGCATTCGTACCGCCGGTCGGCACGAGGCTGATCGTCTTGTGAATCGCAGGATCGATAGCCTTGACAAACGCAGGCCCGCCCAACTGCTTTGCCGGAAAGACCTTGCACAGGTTTGCGCCCTTTGCAAACTGACTGACTATCTCCGTCGTCGTACCGCAGCCGGGAATCATCGGTATTGTGCCAGCAAACTTCGCATAGCTTGCATCGCTGAAATTCACCGCCGAGACGAGATAGCAGGCGCCGGCGTCAACCACCTCGGTGACCGACGGCAGCGGATCGCCCGGATGGCCGGCATTATAGATTTTGAGCATACCCGGAAAATCAACCAGGCTCGCCGCACCTGCGGCAAAATCCGGCGATTCCTTGCGAAGGCGTTTGAGCTTTTCCAACGGCTTGCTTATCCGGCAGGTCACCTCCATATTGTTGACGCCAGCCTTTATCAGCGCCTCGGCGGTCTTGACAATATCCAGCTTATCCTGGTTGAACACCAGGATGAAGCCGTCTCTCAGGATCGTCTGCAGTACGTTTTTGACATCCATGTATGGTCCCCTCACAGTCTTCTCAAATGAAATCCACCATCTACGTTAATGACCTGACCGGTGGAAAAGTCAAGCCGTCCCTCGGCAATCGCGCCGACGGCGCGGGCGATATCTTCGGGCTGTCCCCAGCGTTTGATGGGCGTTAGCCCTTCGGCGATCAGCTTGTCGTACTTGTCCTTGACAACGCTGGTCATGTCCGTGGCGATGATGCCGGGTCTTATCTCAAAGACGCCGATGCCGTACTCGGCCAGGCGGTCGGCGTACAGTTTAGTCATCATGCTCACACCCGCCTTGCTGATGCAGTATTCGCCGCGCCCCGGACTGCTCGTATAGGCCGAGATAGACGAGGTGTTCACGATTCGACAGTTCCGGTCCGGGTGCGATTCTTTCTGCCGTATCATCCAGTTGGCCACTGTCTGCGTTAGAAAGTAGGGGCCTTTTAGATTAATAGACACCACCCGCTCAAAGCTCTCCTCGGTCGCCTCCAGGATGTCGGCCCTGTTTGCAGGCGCGACCCCGGCGTTGTTGACGAGCATATCGCATCGCCCGAACGCATCCTCAGTTGCCTTGACCAGCCGGGCGCGGTCGTCGGCATTGCTGATATCGCTGCGAATTATCTCGCATCTTGCGCCGGATCCGGCGATTTGCCCTTGAGTTTCAACCGCACACGTCTCATCCGGCTCACCCGCCGATGAAAAATCGAAATGGCTGATCACCAGATCGTAACCC
>JAGHBX010000033.1 GCA_021160785.1 Planctomycetota bacterium
GCTGCTGTCGCCTTTGGTGCTACTGACCTTGATCGCCGGATTGACCGGCCGATTGGAGGCATTCTTAATCTTCATTGGTTTGGCGTCAATGGAGTAATGAGGCATGTAGTCGAGAATCTTCAGCGAGCAGTCGGTTTCGGGAATCGAGAGGCTCTGCCCTTTCTGGATAACAAACTGAAGAGGCTTTTTCGCCTTGTCCGACCAGACCGACAGTATCCCCACGGCCTTGCCCTGGGCCAATTGCTTCAACATCTCTTCGAGTTTCTTCGGGTCGTAAATCTCGACGAGCTTGATAGCGCCGGCGCTTGAAGTAATACCACGTTTCCTGGCGTCGCCGACTGAAAGAAACAATGTTCCAACAACAAGAATAACCACACATATCCGTAGTCGGTACGGCTTTAATCTGATAATACTCTGCATAACTTCGCCTTACTGTATCTGGTTAATGATACCGTTTGCTTTCAAGAGAAGCGCCTCGGTGTACTTGAGATTGTGCACGCCCCAACTGCCGTCGGCGGCCACCGTATCCAGAAGCGTCTGCACCTGTTTTGCAGCCCCACTCAACTCTTTGGCTTTGACCTCATCATCTTCAACTGCGATTTGTTCGCGCAGTTTTTCGAGCTTGCCGCTGGTGCGAGCATACAGTTTCTTCGTCTGATTCTGCCAGAACGGTATGAGCTTTTCACCGGTGCCTTTTTCGTGGCATTTATCGCAGGCGGCGGGTAATGCTTTGGCTACCGTGCCGATACTTACAATGCTGCTGTCGCCGTTGATAGGCACTTTACCGATGTGGCAATCCGAACATTTCACATGCGTCAAATACATAGGACCCAGAATCTTGTCGCTGCCGGCGCCCATTGGATCTTGCTCGGCGCCGTAGAAGCTGCTTTGAATGTTATGTGTGTCGCTATGGCACTCGGTGCATTCCATCATGGCCGACACAGAAACGCCGCCGGTACGGGCGTGTGCGACCTTGCCGTGGCAGGCAAAACACTCGACCTTTTCATCGCCGCCGTGCAGCCTGTGCAATTCGACGGAGTCGATTTCTTCATGAGATGCAGAAAAAGAATGGCACATCAGGCAGACATTCTCGTCTATAGTGCTGTCCTTTTCGATCTGGCCCTTGTGGCATGAATCGTTGCAGTTGGCGTGATATGAAACAAACTCAGCGTGATTGACCTCGACCATGCCGCGTTTGATCACTTTGTCGGGGACTTCGTGGCAACTGCGACAATCGGTCTGCACAAGTCTTTTGTCCGTTTCTTTGGCCTTGAGGAAATGACATGTAAAACACATATCGGTATTAACGCTGAAGTGCTCGTCCCCCTCGAAATGACTGTGGCAGAGGCCGCATGTGATCTCTATGCCGTCAACCGTTTTGGAAATGTGATCGGCATGGGTAAACTTGATTCCCTTAAAATCAATCTCAACATCGGCGACTTTCTCAGCGACATGACATCCAGACCTCAGACAAGAGGCGTCAGGGACAAAGCCGTTGGCCTTGGTCCCGACCCGGCCGACCAGGCAGTCCACCGTCTGGGCCAGACCGTTGATCTTCGCTTTGGCGTAATTCAACAGACCCGGCTGAGTGTGGCACTTGAGGCAACCTACCTCATTATGGGACGATGCCTCCCAACTGTCGTAATACTCGTTCATAATGTGGCACGAATTGCAGAAACTCGGCGTACCGGTCACCTCAATTCCCACAAACATAAACAACGCCAGCACCACCACCACAAGCAGTATACGCACACGCCAGTTCATGCGTTTGAGAACACTCCACCCAAATCCGAAAACACTTTTCATCTTCTTTAACATCGCACCAGTCTTTAGATTACAATTATATTAGACTATATCGCAATATCGGTTAAATCATCCTCCGGGTTAATCAGCAATGCCTCCCTGTTATGGGCAGTGTCAGCTTGAATATGCTGCCCTCGCCCTGCGTACTTTCTACCCAAATACTCCCGTTATGCCGCTCGACAATCTGTTTAGCGATCGACAGTCCCAGACCTGTGCCGTCGCGTTCGGTCTTTTTGGCTTTGGCGCCGCGGAAAAACTCATCGAATACACGCGGTATCTCGTCAGCAGGTATCCCGATGCCGGTATCTTTAACCTCTATCTGCACACAATCGCCTTTATCGACAGCACTAATCTCAACGGCGCCTTTCTCCGGTGTATATTTGATCGCATTGAGCAGAACATTCACAATCACTTCTTCGATTGAAAACTTGTTTCCCACGATCTTGTCGACCGAAGGCCCCACCGCTGTCGTTAGCACTATCGACTTGTTCTGGGCCCTGGACTCGACGGAGGAAACGGCATCGGCGATTGTCTCCGTCAGCGAGAACTCGTGGACCTCGAGTTTGTCGCTCAGGCGCATCTGCGTCAGTCGCAGCAGAGTCCTGACAAAATTCGCCAAGGTTGCAGTTCGCTTTTGAGCACGTCCGACAAAATCGCTCTGGCGTTCGTTCAGCGGGCCCAACGTTCGGTTGACAACCACCTCAAGGCAACTCTGTATCGCCGCAAGGTGCCCCTTGATGTCATGCGTAACACGCGAAACGTACTCGTCCTTGACCTTGTCTTTTTCCTTGAGCTGAATATTCGCCTGCCAGTAAGCCTCTTCCTGATCTCGAAGCTGAGTCGATATCGAACTGGTCATATAAATGATCATAAAAAGCGTCGTGGTAAACACCGTAACCATTACCACGATGAGACGCCTGTCTCCCATTATGCAATCCGGCAGCAATCCCTTGAGGCAGTAATGGTGAATGATGCCCTGGTGTTCGAGTAGTACGAGAAGAACCACAAGGCAGACGGCAAGCGCTGCCTGAAGGTAGCTCTCCCATGCCGGGAGCAATATGCTTGCTATCACCATATGGAAAACAAAATAAATCATAAACGGATTTTCCACACCTCCTGAAAAGTGCAACAGCACCGTCAGTAATATCAAATCCAGCGAAATCTGAACACTCACAATCCTGTGGACCGCACTGAAAACCCTCTCTCCGTTGGGTTTCACCGCCCGGTTGAGCAGAATCAGAAAAACCGAATTATAAACCGTAAGAACGGCCGCAACGCAGTACAGCGCTATCTGATTGACGGATACTTGCAGTACCAGTACCCTGCCTGCAACGAAAGTAGCCAGGATCACTCCTATGATGGCTATCCATCGAATACGAATCAGCCAGTAGGCCCTTCTGACAAGCCTGGCGTTCCGCGGTATAGGTTCCATTTTACGCCTTGGCAAGTAGTTTTTCGACCTCTGCGATCAGGACTTCCGCATCGACCGGTTTATCGAGAAAACCATCGACCGGCAGCCACGTCGGATCGCCCGCCGTTGACTTGAAGTCGATTCCGCTCTTGTCTTGGACACCCGTAAGCATCAGAATGGGAATATCCTTAAACTCGGGCTCGCCCTTGATTTCCCTTGCCATCTCAAAGCCGTCCTGCCAGGTGTCCATCATCACATCAAGAATCACAAGATCGGGCGATTCGGCCTTGAACTTCTCCATCCCTTCGACGCGGTCCGAGGCCGTTACGACGCTGAACTGTTGGTCTTCCAGAATGGCCTTGGGCGAATCGGTGATGTCCGTATCATCATCCACAATCAGGATCTTCACGCCTTCCATATTCTGCCCTCTTTAAAAATAGAGAATGACAAGCCAATTCAAATTCAAAACACAAACCCATTTAGCATTATAAGGATTGGGCCGGGGTATTCAACCCTGTAAGGCCATGCCCATACCGCTGTGGGGCGAAAAGCAGCCTTCTTTCTCATTTTCGAGAACATCTCTCGCGGAAAACAACTCTTTGCCCGAGCATTCTCGGCGCTTGCCGGTATTTGAAAAAGACCGTGCAGCACCACACGATATCGGCTTATTTTTGCGTCTTTGCGGCGTTGAAACGTGCATCAAGTTTGAACAGAATTTCGACCGGCAGATTTAGAATATCGTCTGAATCCAACGACAAGTGCAGGCGTATTTCCTCCAGTATCTCCGCGATCCTTGCCTCATTGGCGGCAATAAGCGTAAACCAGATATTGAACTCGCTATTTCTAAGATAGCTGTGTGTAACCTCTGGGTAAGCTGAAATCGCCGCCGAGGCAGAGTCAATATCGCCATCTGCGACCCGGACCGCCGCTAAAGTGCTTCTATAGCCTAACTTACGGGAATCGAGGCTGGCCCCGAGGCGACGTATCGCACCCGTGTCAACGAGCGCACGGACCCGCTTGAAGACTTCCTCCACGCCGGTGCCGACCTTTTCTGCGATCACTTTGTACGGTTCCTGGCTGAGCGGAAAATCGTGCTGAAGGGCCGCAAGAACCTTTCTGTCCATGTCATCCATTGTCATACCTCTCTGTAATATCGGCAGATAGGGAAAAAACTGTAGGCTAAACTACTTGCTCCAGGCTGGCCTGTCAAGCCCGGATGTTGCGACGCTGCAGCAACGATTAAGGGCATTTTTGATTGACCGTGAGCCAGAAAGGAGGTATATATGGTGAAATACCGGTTAAGATACCGGCCTGTCTCGCCGTATCAAGTAATGGAACAGGTTTGTTTGCGTGCCTGTTGTGGCAATATTCTCATTTTTGGGAATTTGTAAATTTTTTAATTTTTTCCCAGTGGTTTCTGACAAAGGAAGATTATGCCGGACGGAAAAGTATATCTGGTGGGCGCAGGCCCCGGCGACATGGAATTGATCACACTGAAAGGCTCGCGTCTGATCGCCGAAGCTGATGTTATTCTCTATGATCATCTGTTGAGTATGGAGCTTCTAAACCATGCCAAAGAAGGCGCAGAAATTGTCTCCGTCGGCAAGTTTGCAGGCAAACACACCCTGCCGCAGGAACAGATCAATCAACTGCTCGTCGACAGTGCCAAAGAAGGCAAGATGGTCGTCAGGCTAAAGGGCGGCGATTGCTATCTGTTCGGCAGGGGCGGTGAAGAAGTCGAGGCCTGCTGTGAAGCGGGCGTGGAGTTTGAAGTTGTCCCCGGTGTAACCAGCGCTCTTGCCGCGCCTGCCTATGCCGGCATTCCGCCCACCCATCGCGACTGCACCTCCAACGTCGCCGTCGTAACGGGTCATCGCAAGAAAGGCGACGACCGACCCATCGACATACCGAAAGCCGGCACGGTTATCTTCCTGATGTCCGTCGGCAACATTGCCAACATCGTCAAGTCGCTTTGCGGCGCAGGCTGGTCCGATGATACGCCCATCGCCGCAGTCGAACACGGCACGTGGTATGACCAGCGCGTCATCAAGGGAACACTTGCCGACTTCCTTGACATCGCTGAAAAGTCAGTCCTGAGAACACCGGCGATTTTTATTGTCGGCAAAGTAGTCGAGTTGCAGGACAAACTCGACTGGTTTTCCAAACGCCCCAACGTACTCGTCCTGGGCAACCACCCGCAGCGATACAGGCATCTTGGCAATATCGTGCATCGGCGGATCATCGATTGTGTTGCGGTTGACGACTACACCGAAGCCGACGCCGTTTTCAAGGATATCGAACAGTTCAACTGGATTGTGTTTACCAGCGTAAACGGCGCAAAGCATCTCTTCCGCAGGCTGTCGAAAATGGGCAAAGACGCGAGATCGCTTGCCGGCGCAAAGATCGGCGCCATCGGAAAGACAACCGCCGCACGGCTAAACGAATACGGAATCATCGCAGATCTCATTCCACAAACCGAATCCAGCACCGGCCTGCTCGAAGAGTTCGCCAAACTCGTTATCGGCGGACAGAAAGTCCTCCTGCCCCAGGCCGAGATTTCCTCAAAGGAGCTGCCCGACGGCCTCACAGCCGCAGGCGCGCAGGTAACAGCAGTGTCCGTGTACAAAACGGTCGAGATCGAGCCGGGCGATGTGGACTTTGACTACATCGATATCGTGCTGTTCACCAGCGGATCGACGGTGCGAGCCTTCGTAAACAAATTCGGCAAGTTGCCGCCGAACACAAAAGCGATTGCATTGGGAATCCCGACGCAGAACGTGGCCAAGGAACACGGCATTGACGCGGAAGTAATAGCCCAACCATGATAGTGGCATGGGCATCTTGCCCATGATACACGGGCAGGATGCCCGTGCCACATTTGGCTAAAATGTCACCAATTCTGCAAAAGTCTTGTCAAAAGTCCCGCTCTAAGATGTCGATCGTGCGCCGGCAAAGTTCGCGTCCGTAGTCCGACCAGAGACCCTCTCCCCAATATCGGTAACAGCTCGTTTGCGTAAGCAGCAGATGATACAGCGCGTTGCGATAGCGATTCTCCGATGAGGGCACGTTTGTATTGAGGACTTTGGCGTTAAACATCGCGCTTGCCGCTTCCATCGGTTTGAGCATGCTCTCATACCCCCGCACCCACGAAATGTTGCCTGTCCAACTGCCCCCTTCCATGTGGAATCGATCATCCTGGCGTTGAAGTTGTTCGATAACCTTTGCCAATGCATCCGGTCCTGCGCCCTCTTCCAGTTGCTGCCAGATGCGGTGCTGCATGATCGGCTGGACGGCCGGTAAATCTTCTTCGCTTATCCCGATCGCTTTGAGATGTTCGAGATACTCGGTCACATTCACCGCGGGCGTCTCAGTACCGCTGCAGTCGCGCATCACGTCCCTGTACTTGCCCGGAAATTCATTCATCATAACACCCCCGTTTTCGCCGTCTGCGATTTGTGTAACAAGCGACGGAACTGATTTACCGCCCAGTTCGACCCGGCCGAGATTCAAGGCCTCGTAATACGGCTGCATCTGACCGATCAGCTTGGTATCGCTGCCCTGCGTCTTGATGATCGCCGTAATGCTCGCGCTTTCGCCGCGGGAGTTTCTCGCCACAAGGCGGTGCGGACAATGAGCATATCGAATCTGCCCGCCGTCCCGGGCGTTTTCGACGGTATGCTCCTGTACGAGCACCCACCGGTAACCGCACTCCTTGAGCGTCTTGACAAACTCGTAACCGACATCCGGGTGATTCGGAAGCGCCATCTCGCACGGCGAAAATCCCTTGACGCGCGACAGTGCCTCCAGACCGAACATCCCCGCGAAGAAATGCTGCCACGCAAGCACGTGCAGTCGGTAATCCTGCACTGGCGTCGAAGGGGCGACAGGATGCCCCCATGCCGTTCCAAGCCACTCCACACAACCGCGATATGCCGGCTCACACGTAATCGTTCTCAGCTTGCCAATGACGTCATCGAGCCCCATCTGCCGCAGGCCGTGCAGCAGAGCGCCCGAATAGTCCAACATCACCCTTGGGCTTTTACCCTCGCCGATAAGCTCGGGTATAAAGTCGCCTATCCGCTTGTAGCACTGGTGAAAAATGGAGGCATTATAGCTGTCTTGCGACTCGTCGCTGTCGGCCATGTGTTTGAGGTTGCTGATAATCTCAGCCGTCCGCAGATCATCTCCGCCGGCCGGTATCAGAGGCTGATGCATATGCAGCGCAACGGCAAAAGCGCTTTTAATCCGCCCAAAGTCAATATCGCTGCCGCCAAGAAAAACAGGATCAGCCCCCGCCGTCGCTTCGGCAATCAAGCTCTCCTGCCCACAAATATTCGGCAGCCCGTCAACATACTCAGCCATCGTTGTCATGAATCATCCTGTCGTCTTAATGTCGTCTTAAGAAACAACCCTTACGTTGACGATATCGGAAAGTTCGACCGTCTTGCGGCAATAAAAAAGCCGACGACCCGGATTTCGAGCCGTCGACTTGGTGCTAAGCTGCATAGTTGTTGTTATTTTTCGCGATCACGACCGCCTTCGCCACGCGTCCTGCCACGGGAGCCACCGTCCCTGTCGCCGGAATCCCGGCGGGAGCCTCCTTCTCTGTCGCCTCCTCGGCGAAGACCGCTTCTTTCGGGCGGTCCGCCTGGGCCTGGACGATCCCCTCTGACACGACGCTGCTGAGCGGCACGGAGTCTCTTCTGTGCCTCGTCGAGTCTGGTATTCTGCTCTTTCGTCAAAACAGCCTTGACATCCTTGAACAGCTTTTTGATAGCATCTGCACGAATCCTGGCGATCTTCGCCTGCTGCTCCTTGTTCAAACCAAGGCGCCTCAGCAGCCCGTCAAGAACCTGAATCGGACCCATCGAACGCGCGCGTGATGCAGCATCCTGCCCGGGTCTCTGGGGGGAACCGCCGGGCCTGTCGCCTGCACCGCCGCGTCCGCCCGAAAACCGCTGAGCCATTTTTTCACGCTGCTCAGGGGTCAGGATGGCTTGCATCTTCTCTCTCATCTGCCCGTAGATCTCTCGCCTGGCCTCAGGAGAATCGGCGTTTCTCGCCTTCTCCATGATTTCATCACGGACCTTGGCGATTTTGGCCTGCTGCTCTTCGGTCAGGCCCAGATCCCCGAACATGCTCCCGCCACCACCACGACCCATCATGCTACCGCCGCGACCCTGCTGACCGACCTGGCCCGGACCACGACCCTGGCCAGGTCCTCGACCCTGCGGCTGAGCTAATGCAGACTGAGCCACCATCACCAGACATATCAACACCACAACTGCCAAAAATACCTTCCTTTTCATGTCAATTCCCTTTCAAAATAAAATACCCGATAACCTCACCGCCCCGAAGGGGACCCATTAACAACGAAGAAACAGACGTAACGTCGAAAGCCTTTATTGCCTGAAGCATTAATTTATGCTTGAATTCCTGAGGTTTATGTGATATTATGACACTATACGTTAGGTTTTGTTATGTGGAGAGTGGGTTGATGGCAGGCAGATGTGGTCTTTTTTGCTTAATTTCAATGGTGTCCATCGTTTCCGGGGTGAGCGGACAAGTCGCCACTATGGCGTACTGGGATTTTGGACCCGATTCCGTCGGATACACCGAACAGGTTTTGATCGACGGCATCGCAGGTATTCCCACCCTTGCGATTCAGTATGGGGATAAGGACCACAACGGCAAGGATGGCCTGGATTATACCGACCAGGGCGAGACCTATCATGCCGCCGGCCGGGCCGGTGCATGGAATAATGTCAACTCCTCTTCAGATATCGTCATCACAGTAAATACCACCGGCTGGTGGGGCCTGACGCTGCGGTGGGACTACTTGTCCGAATACGAGGGAAGCGGGGTTGATGATAAGCGTGGCCCGGTCAGTTTCGATATGGACTACAAGGTCGGCGAGACAGGCGACTGGGTTGAGCTACTCAACAATGAGCCGCTCATACGTGACACCGCATGGCATGGATCCATAAAGTACCTTCATTCTTTCAGTGCTATTGAGAATGAACCTTTCGTCCAGTTTCGCATCTATGACCTCTCTCGCCAGGACGAATCAGGCGGCGACTTCAAAATCGACAATATCGAACTCACCGGAACCCCCGTCACCAGTTCCATTACAGTCTTGGCGCCAAACGGCGGCGAGAACCTTATGGCAGGCGATGTATTCGAAGTCAGTTGGACGTACACGACCGGCGACGTCCTCGATTCAGTCACTCTGGACTACTCAATCGACAACGGCGCCAACTGGATTGAGATCGGCACCGTCCCCAACACGGGTGTATACGCATGGGAGGTCCCCGACGTTGATTCTCTCAACTGCCTCATTCGAGTATCCAATGCCGCCAACCAGCAGGCCAACGACACCAGCAACGCCATCTTCCGAATATTCCAATGCACGCTCAACTACGACCTCACCGGCGATTGTTACATCGACCTGAACGACCTGGCGCTGCTGGCTTCGGAGTGGCTGCTCTGCGGAGACGTGCTCGACCCGCGATGCCCCTGACAGAACAAACTGGCACTATGAAGACGCAAAAAACGCCATGGTGTCTATCCGCGAATCGCCCATCGCACAAGCGTAGTCAGCTTGGGAGTTTTTCCCTGCATAAGGATTGCAATCCGGAAGATTCGCCCTCCCGCCCAGACACTCAGGAAAGCAAACAAAATAATACCCGCCAGGCCCGCCCACGGATGCCATGCGCAGATTGTCATCGTGGAGCTTTGCCGAAGCAGCATCACCGTCGGAGTAAACGGCGGGATAAATGAAAGGACGGTGGCAAAGGCGCCGTCAGGAGATTTCAGGACGGGTCCCAACACGAACATCGGGATCATGACAGGCAGCATCGCCGGCAGCGTCAGCGATTGTGCGTCTTTGGCGTCGCTGCAGGCTGAGCC
>JAGHBX010000573.1 GCA_021160785.1 Planctomycetota bacterium
ACACTGCACGAGCGATGCCCGTTCTCGACCGGCGCGACGGTTTCCGCACGCGACTTGATACAGTCCAGCCAGTTTCGCTTGTGATTATTGCTCTTGTACAGTTGAATCTCGCCGGGGCCGATCTTCTCGGCGAGCAGTGATTTGGGATTGGCGTCGATATAGCCCCGGCGCACATAGACCCAGCCTTCGCTGCCTTCAAAAACGACGCCCTGCTTGTTCTCTTTCGTATCGGCGCAGATGACCTTGACGCCGTTTGCATACGTATACTCGATATGGAAATCGCCGTGGACGTCCCACAGTCCGCTCTTGGGATACTCGGCTTTTCCAATAATCTCAACCGGGCCGGTGTCGCTTGTGCCCATGCCCCATTGGGCGATATCCAGATGATGGCTGCCCCAGCCGGTGATCATGCCGTGGCCGTAGGCCATAATCCGCAGCCAGCCGGGCCTGCCGTAACCTTTCCGCGGATGAACGCGCTTTTCCGTATAAGGCGCCTTTGGCGTAGGACCAAGCCAGAAGTCATAATCGAGATTCGCAGGCGCCGACATCTCCGGCTCTTCGCCGCAACCAGGATCGGTTCCAAAGCCGACTTTAACCGTATGCAGCTTTCCGATGCGGCCGTTGCGAACAAGCTCGCACGCCTGCCTGAAACGCGCATCGCTTCGCTGCTGGCTGCCCACCTGGAAGATACGCCCGTAACGACGAACGGTATTGCTGAGGACACGCCCCTCCTCGATAGTCAGGGTCAGGGGCTTCTGCTGGAAGATGTCCTTGCCCGCCCTGGCGGCGGCAATGCTCGGCAGAGCATGCCAGTGATCGGGCGTGCACACAGTTACCGCATCGATGTCTTTGCGGGCAACGAGCTTGCGGAAATCGCCATACGTATCGCAGCCCTTGTAAGTCCCACTACTCATCTGGGCGGCGTATTTGGCTTCGACCATTTTTTTTGCGTCTTTGGCGCGATTGGAATCGACATCACACACGGCAACAATCTGCGCATCGCTGTGGCCGAGCACTTCTTTCATATCGCCGCGGCCCATCCGCCCCACGCCGATACATCCAATCGTAATACGATTGCTCGGAGCATTGGCGCCAAACACCGTCGAAGGCACCACCACAGGCACCGTAAGAGCGGCAGCAGAAGCCTTAAGAAAACCCCGTCTGCTCAGCGTTATTGTATTACCGGTTTTATTGTTCACTGTCTTTTCCTCTATGTACTTACAGGGTTAATCTTCCACCTTCGTAGATTCCATCCAGTTCCCTGAAAGGATGGCCAGGTCTTCGAAATCTACTTTACAATCCCCGTTGACATCTCCAGGCTGATCCGCAAAGCATGGATTGATCTCATCATCATTAACGAGAAACGAATCGCTGCCGCCGTGCGGTTCCCCATAGCCAATCCCGTACGGATCCGGCATCTGGCCAATGCGGATATTATCCTCTGTAGGTGACGGCATTCCCCGGGGAGTAAACATATTGTCATGCTGAACACCAACGTCAGGGCGTCCAGTAAAGTTGACATGCCCATCGGCAAACATAACATTTTGTCCCTCCCTCAGATGTGTCGGGGAATTGCCCACCCGCAACTGCCAGTCCCGGTCACCACGCAAAGCGTCATTCCAGACAATATATCCGACACGCTTTTTCCAGTCGCCGTCCGAGGCGGGACCTTTTCGGATTTTCGAATCGCACCATGGGCTCCTGTCGGACATGACCGCAAACGCTGCCGAACGGGTACCGTCGGCAGGATATTGGCTGTATGGATGATGATACGAATAGCTCACACAATTCTTCGGCCCTGTGCCGAGATAACCTTCATGGCCAAAGTCCCACAGTTCCGTATAATCCAGAGCGACTGGATTAGAGCCCTCAAACCACTCTTGCGACGAACTCGGACAAACAAATGACCTTGGGCTGGCATCGGCCTCTCGCACAAGCAGATATAAACTCGCTCCCACGGTCAGATCATCATCTCCGCTCCAGTCTTTGGCCGGGTTAGACCAGCCCGGCGTCGTACTCGTCCAGCGATTATTACCTGCGCCCCCCTGTAATACGAATGCATCGTCATAATCATTAGCATAAACCACATGGGCAGTTCCCAAGCCTCTTAGGTTGCTGCTGCAGATCAAACGATTCTCATACTCTCGCTGCAAATAATCCATTGCATATCCTGTCATGGCGAAAATCAGGAGGCAGATCAATACTGCAATTACATCAGCACGACTCATTTGCCAGGATGTTTTCATTTTGTTATCTTTCCACTGTAACCTTTGGTGGATTTCCGAAATCCTGCCAGCAACGTTCGGCTTTCTCTGCTGTCATTTTTCCGTTATAGACGAACATGCGATAGTTGAAGACATACTTGTTGCCCGGCTCAAGGACCCATGCTTTCTTTTGGATCGGACAGAAGTTGAAGAATATATCACCGCCGGGCCACAGTCTCATCGGCTCGGGGAATTCGCGATTGCCCGGATGGCTCATAAACACGATACCCGAATCGCCCTTCGA
Source organism: Planctomycetota bacterium (assembly GCA_021160785.1). GTDB lineage: Bacteria > Planctomycetota > Phycisphaerae > Sedimentisphaerales > Anaerohalosphaeraceae > B28-G16. The sequence continues at coordinate 2,509 of JAGHBX010000573.1, forward strand.
CGTCGGGCCATATGCAATACACCATCTTGCCCGCGTCGCGTGGCCGTCCTTGCGGGTCTTGCCCTCACTGGTCAGATAGTCGGCGAGTCCCTCTTTCCACTCGGCGGTGGCGCGAAATCCGAAGCCGCCGTAACGATAGGCGGGCAGCTCTAACGGGCTCGACGAAGCGCACTCCTGCGTGG
>JAGHBX010000056.1 GCA_021160785.1 Planctomycetota bacterium
GGCAAAAACACTCGCGATGTTTGATTCCCATCGAGTCGAACGCGCATCCATCAGAATCGATTCCAACAAAGAATTCTTTAGTAGGTTGAAGTTCCTTTAACGCCCTCGCCGGATCATTATCAGCCATCTGTCTCAAAGTCCTTAAAACTAAAATCCACAATCTGAAATTTCAAATCTGAAATCTGAAATCTACAATCTAAAGTCTACAATATACAATCCTCACACTCCGCTGAATGCGCTGAATCCGCCATCGATGGGCACAACAATTCCTGTTACAAATTTTGCCGCGTCGCTCAAGAGCCACAAAGTTGTCCCAACCAGTTCTTCGGCCTCGCCGTATCTGCCCATCGGGGTATGGTCGATGATCAACTGGCCCCTGGGCGTCGGCTTGCCGGTCTTTTCGTCGATGAGCAGGAAGCGGTTCTGCTGCGTCAGAAAGAATCCTGGCGCGATAGCGTTTACGCGAATGTTTGTCGAATAGTTCTGGCACATGTGCACGGCGAGCCACTGGGTAAAGTTGCTGACAGCCGCCTTCGCCGCCGAATAAGCCGCGATCTTTGTCAACGGCCGAAAGGCGTTCATGCTGGAGATATTCAGTATCACGCCTTCGCCTTTGTCGGCCATATACTTGCCGAAGACCTGGCTGGGCAAAATTGTCCCCAGGCAGTTCAGGTCGAACACCGCGCGGATAGCGTCGGCGGGCATATCGAAGAACGACATATCCGGCGAGGTCGTAGCCTCCTTCTTATTGCCGCCGGCGCCGTTGATCAGGATGTCGATGGTTCCCATGCTCTTGAGTGCACAGTCAAACGCCTCCTGCACCTTGTCCTTTTCCAGCACATTCACTTCGACAGGAATTGCAAAGTTGCCCTCGGCCTCGATCTCCTTGCAGACCTCTTTGGCCCGAACTGCATCGTAATCGGCAATACATATCCTGGCGCCTTCGCGCGCAAGCGCCTTTGCCAATGTGCCGCACAATACCCCGGCCCCGCCGGTAATGACTATCGCCTTGCCTTTAACACCAAATAAATCACTCATATTATCCTTTCTGTAGAGTGGGGCTTGCCCCACCGTCCCTCATGTAGGGTGGGCTCTTAGCCCACCGTTTAATTATTCCAAATATCCCACCAGCTTCTTCGCTAACGGCTTTCGCTCGAATCTCATAAACACCGGCAGGCCGTCGTCGCCTACGGTGATCGGCGCCTCGCCCTGCACGATGGGTCTTACATAATCAAGCATCGCGGCGGTAACGCCGTTGCCTGCGTCGTTGATGTATTCGGCGGGCACTTTCTTCTCGCCGTTAGCGACATCGCTCAGTTCGGCAAGGCCTGTCGTACACTTGTACGCGGCGCCATCTTCTCTGACAAGCGTCACCATTTTGCCGTTTGCGCCGCTCAGTGCATTTTCGACTGCCGCCTTGCCGCACATATAAGCTTCGTTTACGTCCGTCAGCGAGGCAAAGTGCATCGCGCATCGCTGGTTGGTTCCGAGCTTATTGAATCGCGCCTTGATGCCCACTTCCTTTTCGATCACGGCCTTTAGCATCTCGGCGACTCCGCCCAACTGGGCATGCCCGAAGCTGTCCTTGCCGAAGGCGCCGCTGTCGGCGGTAACGTAATTGCCGTCGGCGTCTTTTAGCCCTTCGCCGGCGACGATAAACACTCTGCCGAACTCGGCGTAGACTTCCTTGACGTCGGCGACGAGTTTCTCAAACGAAAAAGCCACTTCCGGCATATAGATCAGGTGCGGCGAATCCTCCGGCACCCGGCGGGCAAGCCCCGTTGCCGCGGCGATCCAGCCGGCGTTTCTGCCCATCACCTCCAGGATAGTGCACGTGTCGGTGGTGTAGAGAGCCTCGGTATCCTTGCCCGCCGACATCGCGCAGGTCGCGACATATTTCGCCACACTGCCGTAGCCGGGACAGTGGTCGGTGCACGCCAGGTCATTGTCAATCGTTTTTGGCACGCCCATGCAGATGAGTTCATAACCGGTGTCGGCAGCTAATTTGTTCACCTTGTCGGCGGTGTCCATCGAGTCGTTGCCGCCGCAGTAGAAAAAATAATGTATGTCGTGTGCCTTGAACACCTCCACTATCCGTTCGTAGTCCGCCCGCGACTCATCCAGCGATTTCAGTTTGTACCTGCACGACCCGACGGCCGCCGCCGGAGTGCGCTTCAGCGCCTCGATAGTCTCCGGCTTTTCCGCCGAAATATCGAACAGATACTCCTTCAACACGCCCAAAATGCCGTTCGTCGCACCGATAACACGCCCGATCTTGTCCGATTTGATCGCTGTCTGAATCACACCGCAGGCGCTGGAATTGATCGCGGCCGTCGGTCCGCCCGACTGCGCCACGATTGCATTCGCTTTTCCGCTCATTCATTTCTCCTTCTGTAGGGGGTTCTGGATGCCCAATCACGCTCAGCAGCAAAACATAAACGCTCATCCGCCAAAAATCAACAGTTTTCCTGACCAAATGCGCTAAAAGCCCCAGTTTCCCGCTGTCTAAGCAGGATACTTGCTTTTTTGCGGCGGCACCGTTAAGATCGCTTCTACAGGTTCCGGACGAGAAAGGTTTGCATGACAAATGCCCGACACGGATGAAGACAAACAGGTTGATTTGCAGACAAGAGCCCATCGCCTCGCCGAGAAGTATCCAGAGGTCGCCGCCGCCAGAGACTGGGGCGTCGATATCCCCATGCTGCTGGCAAACCTCGATCGCCCGGTCGCCGAGCGCATCAGGCGGCACCAGGTCGCCCTGAACACATTTCGAAAACTCCACAATATAGGAAGGCCATGACTCAGGATTTTCTCACGCTGTTATCGAAATTGAACCATTGTCAGGTCAGGTTCGTTATCATCGGCGGCTTTGCGGGAGTCGTGTACGGCGCTACCGCCGCCGTGACACAGGGCTTTGAGATTTGTTGTGAGTTTACTGCTGAGAATTTGCTACGGCTCCAGGAAGCCCTCGCCGAGTTCCACCTTGTACACAGGATGACACCCGGCAGGGTAAAACTGAAACTGACAGAGCAAAACTGCAAGGATTTCAACAATCTCTATATTGATACTGACATTGGACAACTCGATTGCATCAGTTATGTTAAGGGTGTTGGAGATTTCGAGAAATGCCGGCAAGCCAGTCGGATGATTGAAGTGGACGATGAGAAGTTCCAGGTCTTGATGATCGAGGCGCTGATTCAGGCAAAACAGGCCATGAATCGCCCGCGAGACAAGGAGGCTATTGTCCAGTTGGAAGCCATAAGAAAGGCTGGCCGGAACGATGTCTCGTAGTTATCTCCGACTTTGTTTTCAGGACGATGGTGATGGAACCGGCGAACTCACTGCACGTGTTGCCGCGGGAGGTTTTGCCGGCGAGGGGGGCGCTTACTTTTCTGTCGCCGAACTCGAAGCCTTTGCATCTTCGATCTCTGTCTATCCGCTTCCAGATCAGTCCCGTCCTGTCATTGCTGGCGGATACTGGGAAGACGACGGTACACTGAAAGAGGCACACTTGGCTATCAGCGTGTACCCCATCGACATGCGAGGGCATCTCGGCGTCCAAGTTCGGATAGCGACAGCACTGTATGAGGGAGCGAGGCCTGAGGCTCAGAAGGTAGCAAAAGTCGAAATCGAGACCGCCTACCAGTCCCTCGCGAAGTTCAGCAGGGATCTGATTGCTCTGATAAACGGAACTAACGAAGAAATAGTGCTTCTGGGCGAGGAGTTCACATAGAGTAACTGTCCGCCGTGACGATCATCCCCCCATAGTGTTGAGGGTTGTGTCCGATTCAATTGTATTCCGGCGGGCGGAACAAGCTTACTGTTTCCGGTTTTTTTCTTCTTGCTTGGGGGCTGTGAGGGCCGGTTTTTTTTGTTTTTTTTCGTACAGTTTTTTCATGGCTTTGGCCATTCCGTCGCCGATCAGATAGTAGGTTTCGGCGTTGGTGTTCCAGTGATAGGCCTGGCCGGACGGCGAAAGCTCCTTCGGGCGATAATAATCCTTTGTCCCGACAAATGCGACATTGCCTTTGAATTCTTCATGTTTCGCCACCGCCGCCTGTGCCCGCATCAGTGAAAGCGCCCGCGGATGCTTCTCCGTATGGCCGCTCATTCCGGTCTCGGCGATGACGAAAGGCAAATCTTTCACGCCGAGTTCCTTGCGGATGTCGCGAATGAAATTGGAGAGGTTTTTTTCATACTCATCGTTAAAGGCCTGATTCACGCGGTCGTTCCAGCCCTGGTGCCAGCCGAGACCCGCAAGTTCATAACCGCCGCCGTCGTAATCCGGGAAATATTTTTTCATATTGGCGAGCACATCTTTGACGAGTTTGACTAATTCGGTGTAATACGGCCCGACCTTGCCGCCGGAACCTGGCGGCCGGAAATCCGCGCCTATACTCTTGCCGCCCCAGGCGACCTTTATCAGCAGCACCTGGTCGTCGAGCCAGTCGCCCACGGCGTGCCCAAAACCAAGCTCCGGGCCTATCCTGTCTTCTCTGGCGCCGTAACCGACGGTAAGTCCGCCCTTACGCCCCATATACCAAATCCACACATCATCGCGCACCACCCACTTGCCCTGCTTATCGACCAGATGCTTGAAACGCTCGGCCGTTGCCGGGTTCTTGACCAGATACTCCAGGCTGCCCTTGCCTTCATTCCTCCTGACATCCAGCTTGATTATGCCCTGCCCCTGCATGTTGGACTGACCGGCCAGGATAAAGACCTTCACAGGGCCCTTGCCTGCCTGCTCTGCACAAACACCGCCGACAATGCTCGCCACCACCAGCAGCAGCAGCAGGCACATTCTCTTTTCGATTGCTTTCGTCTCGTTTACCATCAAAACCTCTCCTTTTGAAAAACTCATAAGCAGTATCTGTTGCGGAAAGAAAAAATGGACGATGTCATCCCCGCGAAAGCGGGGATCCAGTGCGAATAGTCTGGATTCCCGCTTTCGCGGGAATGACAAATGTTGTTTCCGCAACAGTAACTTAGAAATAACGCTCGCTTCGTCTACATAATAATAGCCCATTTCGCCCGCCGGTTCAAGTGTGGAAGTATAAAGGATCGGCTCTGAATCCGACGTGGATTCCTGCCGATACATAGCCGCGATGGTTTTTTTCTTTGACAGGGTGCCGGGGCCGAATCATAATCGGATCAGAGGCAATAGCTTTTGGGAGTGTTTTTGATGGCTGATTTTGCTGGTTTGCGTAAGAGTTTTGAGCCCGACTGGGAAGGGCTTGTGGACAATATCCGCGGTAACGGTACGCCTCGGCGGGTTTTCAATGCCGAACTTTTTCACGATGCGGAAATAATGGATGCGATTGCCGACGGGTTCGATCTTGAAGCGAGGCTCAACCGCAACGACCCCGATTACAGTCGCAAACGGCTGATCGCGTTCAATCGGTTCTGCGGCCTGGACTATGTCAAAGCGGGGCTCGATGTCGAATTGACATTTCATCGCATCGCGATTGACGATACCGCCGACCTCAGACGCGATGGCGGCCGGGAGTTTCAGGACTCCCACACCGGGCCCATCATGTCGTGGGAGGATTTCGAAAAGTACCACTGGCCTGACGTGTCGAGTCCGCATATCGCTGTCGATCTGGAATGGTATCAGGAGAACCTGCCCGACGACATGTGCATCATCGGCGGGCTGACCGGTCATTTCTGCGAGGAGGTTACATGGCTGATGGGCTATGAGACGTTTTGCTATGCGCTCTTCGAGCAAGTCGATCTTGTGCAGGCCATTGCCGACCGCCTGCGCGAATTCTACATTGCAATGACCAAACGCTATCTCGAATATGACCGTGTGAAAATGGTCTGGGCCAGCGACGACATGGGTTTTAAGACGGCGATCTTGTTCGACGCCGACAACATGCGGCGCCTCGTGCTGGACAGCCACAAGGCGCTCGTCCACATCTGCCACGAAGCGGCAACGCCCTATCTGCTCCATTCCTGCGGCAATCTCGCCGAGATCATCGACGACCTTGTAAACGACGTGCAGATCGACGGCAAACACAGCTTCGAGGACACCATCGAGGACATCCGCGCCGCCAAAAAGACCTACGGCCAAAACATCGCTCTCATCGGCGGCATAGATGTAGACTTTCTCTGCCGAAGCAGCGCCGACGAGATTCGCACTCGCGTCCGCGACACCATCGACGAGTGCATGCCCGGCGGCGGATTCTGCCTCGGTACGGGAAACACCGTCGCAAACTATATCCCCATTGAAAACTATCTCGCAATGATAGACGAAGCAAGATTATACGCCGGATAAGACATCACCGGCCAGTCGTTTTGGGCGATTTCTTCTTCTTGTTGCGCTTGCCGAATTTCTCAGCGTATGAGGTTTGTGCTATTGGCGCAGGGTTTTGTGGAATGTGTGCGGCCATCTTCTTCTTCACCTTGGCATATTCCGGATTGTCGGCGAGATTGTACCATTCTTCGCTGTCGCTGTCCAGATCGTACAGTTCCTCGCCGCCGTCGCAATATCTGATGTAGCGCCATCGCTCGGTAGTCACCGAAAACTCATTTTCAACATGCAGACTGGTCACGGCCGGGCAATCCCATGGTGAATCAGGTTTTTTCAGCAGGCTGACGAGGCTGTGGCCGTCAATGTCGCTACGTTTCGGCAGGCCGCACAAGTCGATCAGCGTCGGGTATATGTCCATCAGGCTCACGACCCGCTTGCAGAACGCACCTTTCATCGCGCCCTCCGGCAGGGCGGGGACGCCCTTGGGCACGGCAAACATCAGATTGCATCGGGTAACATTTTGCCACAGTACGAACTTTCGCCAGTGGAATTTCTCGCCAAGCTGCCAGCCGTGGTCGGACCAGAGCACAATGATCGTATTGTCGGCAAACGCACTGCCGTCCAGCGCGTCAAGAAGCCTGCCAACCATGGCGTCGGCATAAGCTATCGACGCCAGGTAAGCCCGGACCGCCTGCTTCCACTGGTTGTGTTTTATTACTCTGTCGTGATACACTCGCTTAGACGCGCCGGCAAGCTGCCTGGCCCGTTTGGGCAGGTCGTCCCAGTCATCGGCCTTAACCTTCGGCAGTTCGATGGATTCCAGCGGGAACATGTCGAAGTATTTCTTAGGAACGAACCACGGAAGATGAGGGCGATACAGCCCGCAGGCAAGGAAGAACGGCCTGTCGTGTTCCTTCGCCAGTTGCTCACTGATATACTGCACGGACTTGAAATCTCCCGTGTCCTCGTCCGGAAAATCATGTCCCCACCAGTCGAATTCGACATACATATCCTTTTCGTAGGGCATGTTCGCAGGACGCTTGTCGGGATAATGATACTTAGGCATATGCCTTGTCTTGGACGGGTAATAGTCCTGCCACGACGCCGGGTCAGGCTGGTTGTTGTGGAATATCTTGCCCGCACCGGCCGAATAATAACCGTGTTTCGTCAGATATTGCGGAATCGTCAGCGCGTCGCCAAGCACTTCGCGCCAGACCTGCTCGTTCTTATACATGCCCGAATTGTAAGGCGCATGCCCCGTCATCAGCGCCGCTCTCGACGGATTGCACGCAGGCGCCGCGCAATGTGCCGAGGTAAAAGTAACTCCTCGTTTGGCCAATCGCTCGAGATTCGGCGTGATTGCCTGGCGATGACCCTTGAGCACGCTGCTCCAGTCATTCAAATCATCCACAGCTATAAACAATACGTTCGGTCGCTTGATCGCATCGGTAGCTGCCGCCGCCGATGCTCCTTGCGGTGCAATCCAGCTCGCAAAGCATGCAGCGCCCAGCCCCGCAATCCCGATGAATTCACGGCGGTTCAAGTTCGCACGTTTGCTGTTGAGAGTCGATAACCTTGAATCCATCATAATACTCCTCAAAAGGCCTTTTTGCTGTCCAAAAGCAATGTCACCGGGCCGTCGTTTTGGCTGAAGACCTGCATTCGGGCGGCGAAGATGCCTGTTTCCATGGCGACGCCTTTTGCCCGGATCATCGCGATTATCTCCTCGTATAATTTCTTCGCCTGTTCCGGCTCGCTGGCGGCGTCGAAGCTGGGCCGTCTGCCTTTGCGGCAGTCGCCGTAAAGCGTAAACTGACTGATCAGGAGTATCGCACCGCCTGAGTCCTTTACACTGAGATTCATCCTGTCTTCGTCATCGCGGAATATCCGCAGATTCGCTAATTTATCCGCCATGAACTCGACGTCGTCCCCGTCGTCGTCTCTGCCCACACCCAAGAAGACCATCAGCCCCTTTTCGATGGCGCCTGTGATTTGCCCGTCGACTTCGACCCTTGCCTCTTTAACCCGCTGTACCACTGCTCTCATTTTGCATTGATCTCCATAAATGGGTTATGACCGGTCGGGACTGATTTTTGCGAGCCCAAGCTCGACGACCAGGATATGATCCGGCACGGACAGATCGACGGACTTGATTCCGTTCGGGGCGCCATGAGTTTCGATCACACCGGCCGAAAACGACGGAGTGTACAGCTTAACAGCCTGCACTTTCGCTCCAAACTTCAGTGTCAAACTGCGCGGCGCCGGTTCGATATCGGCGATATCGGCGTCGGTTTTGGCATAAGCCGAGCTTTCCACTCCCTGCCAGAGCACGAGATAGAATCGCCCGTCGCGTTTTTGAAGCAGGAGGTGGTGGATATCTTTCAGATCGCCTTGGAGTTCGTAATCCAGGCTGTCGGTTTCAAAATTCGCACCCGGATCGCTGAAGAGGCCGATGAAGTTCTTTACGGCGAGATATTGTTTTCTCGGCGAGCCGTCGTCGTTGATGATGCCGAAATTCTCGTGCGCATTGTTGGGCTTGCAGTTGATAAACTGGTAGATATAAAAACGCTCAACCCCTTTGCTCAGATGCAGCAGGAACTGCCGCGGCAGATACTTCGCCGCCGCCCGCTCGGTCACCGCCGGATGACCTGGGGTGGATTTGGAATTCTTATAGCCGTTTTCCGTCGCCCAGATCGGCAACTCGTCACAGAGCTTTTTCTGCTCGGCCAGTGCGTCGTCCAGCGCAAAGCCCCATCCGCCGCCGAGGCGTCCTTCAGGATACGTGCCGCAGTAATCGTGTGTGTTGCCTCTTTGCATATAGCGGTTTGCCTCCGGCCAAAACGCCGCAAAATTGCTCGGTGAACTTCGCGTGTTGGCATAGGATGGCCCTAAGATAACGATGTCCTTCGTCGCAGGATCATTCCTGTAGGCGGCCCACATCGCCGCAATATGTTCCTTCATCTTATCGCGCCATGTATCCCTTTCGTTGGGAGGCTCAACCGCTTCGACCACTTTGATCCCGTAATCCGTGTCGAGCGACCTGGCCAGGAGAAAGTCCCGCGGCTGGTTCCAATTGATCAGGAGCAGCTTGATCCCGCGTGCGGCGAGTTCCGCATAGCGATCCTTAACCTTCGGATTAGTCGAAGGATTATCCCGGATGTGGCGTATACCCAACTCGATGAGGCGTGGTTTGACGATTTCATTGTAACACTGATAGTAGGGCGTGTCAGTATAGTTAAAATGCGTGTTGACGCCCACCATGCCGGCGGCACTGTCGGCAGGCAGCGCCTTGATGCGCCTGGCGGAGACCAACGGCGGCCAAAGGCCCGGAAAACACAACAGCCAAACTACAACAACAACTGATTGTCGAAACTTCATTGCCAACTGACCTCCGCAACTCTTCGCAAATACAGGTAAAACGTCAGAGCCTTCATAATAGTCTATTCGCCCCGAAAATCAACCGCTGGCCTCCATTCGGCAACTTTTGAGGGTAGGTTCGGAATTATTTGTTTGCTTTCCTTTGCGAATACGGCAAATATACCCTTCAGGTTAATAAATTCCCGCGAGTGGGTTTTTGTGGAATTGGCAATGGATTAATAGAAAGGAAGCCTGAGGCTATGAAGGCTTTAGTCAAGAAAGAGGCAGCACGCGGGCTTGTGCTCATGGACATGCCCGAACCGGTGGTTGGGATCAACGATGTGTTGATCAGGATTCTGAAAACGTCGATCTGCGGTACGGATGTTCACATCTACAACTGGAATGCCTGGGCGCAGAAGACGATCGAGCCGCCGATGATTGCCGGGCATGAGTTTGTCGGCACGGTTGCTGAAGTCGGCGGCAATGTGCACGATTTTGCAGTGGGCGATCTTGTCAGCGGCGAAGGGCATCTTGTCTGCGGCCACTGCCGAAACTGCCTGGCGGGCCGGCGACACCTGTGCAAGGACCCCAAGGGAATCGGTGTAAATCGCGACGGCGCATTCGCCGAATATCTCTCCATCCCCGTTTCAAACGTCTGGTATTGCGACCGCAACATTCCCACCGATCAGCTAAGTTGCTTTGATCCGTTAGGCAACGCCGCCCACACGGCGCTTTCCTTTAACGTCGTTGGCGAGGATGTGCTCATTACCGGCGCCGGCCCAATCGGTCTGATGGCCGTCGGCATCCTCAGGCGGGTCGGCGCACGTTACGTTATCGTCACCGACGTCAATCCTTACCGCCTGGAATTGGCTAAGAAGATGGGCGCCACGCGGGTAGTCGACGTCCGCACCGAAAAGCTCGAAGATGCAATCACCGAGCTGGGCATGAAGGAGGGCGTCGACGTGGGCCTGGAGATGTCGGGCAATCCGGATGCGCTGCGCGTTATGCTCGCCAATATGTGCCACGGCGGCAAGATCGCCCTGTTAGGGATACTGCCGCCCACCGAGATCGACTGGGATTATGTAGTCTTTAACGGCCTGACGATAAAGGGCATATACGGCAGGGAAATGTACGAGACATGGTACAAGGTAACCATGCTAATCCAGAGCGGCCTGGACATAAACCCCGTCATAACGCACCATTTCCACTACACCGAATACGAAAAAGGATTCGAGGTAATGCGATCCGGCAATTCAGGGAAAGTAATTCTCGACTGGTCAAGCGAAGAAGAATAACATAAGGATACAGGCAGCCACTGCATAAAGAAAAGGAGTCTGGTTGATGGAGCTTTTACTCGAAGACATTCCCGAAGAATTTCATGATGCATTTGCGGCTATCGTCGAATTGACGGACAGTTTCTGCCGGCAGCGCCTTGACGAGAATTACCGGGAGCTTGCCGGGCACATGGCTCTGGAAGTCTGCTGCGAGCGTTCGCCCATTAATGTCAATAAAGGCCGGCCAAAAAGCTGGGCGGCCGGGATCGTCCACGCCCTGGGCATGGTCAATTTCCTGCACGATGATAGTTTCCAGCCATACATGAGTTCGGCCGACCTTGCCAAAGGTCTTGGCGTTTCGCAGGGAACAATGACCGGCAAATCGAAAATCATACGCGACGTACTGGATATTATGCCGATGGACCCCCGGTGGTGCCTGCCCGAACTGCTCGAAAGGAATCCGCTCGTCTGGATGCTCGAGATAAACGGTTTCATAATGGACATGCGAGCGGCCCCGCTCGACCTCCAGCGCCAGGCATATCAGCAGGGACTAATACCATACATCCCCGCCGAACAAGAACCCGAACCCAAAGAAGCCCAGGAAGCAAAAATCCTAAAATTTCCGGCCCCCCAAAATAACAACGCCGAAAAACCGCAACCTGAAGAAGAACCCAAAGACGACAACCAACTGACACTATTCTAAACTCCACACCGGATTAGCCCGGTCAGGTTGGGGCAGGGGGCCGTATACTGTAGATTATAGAGAGTGTATTGGTTGTTGGAAATTGGGCCAGGGGATTGCATATTGCATATTGTATATTGTGGATTGTGGATGGTGGGGTAAATTGGGTTCGTTTCGTGAAAATAGTGAATAGTGAGCAGTGAATCGTGAATAGTTGGGTGATGGGACGGTAAATTGGGTTCGTTTTGCATTTTTGGGGAGAATCCAGAAGTCAGTCCCGGCGCGCTCCCGATGAATCGGGATAAACTCCGACAGGATTCCCTTCGGTAGAACTCAGGACAGGCAGGAGAGGATGGCTCGCCTTTGGTGTGCGTTCTATCTGATGGTGGCTGCGTGGGCATGGCTTATTACTCCCCCCTGTTTTCGGTGTTGCTTTGTCCTCAACTGTGCGGTGCATTATACCACAAAACAGTTCAAAAGTCAAAGATCAAAGCGCAAAAAGCAC
>JAGHBX010000126.1 GCA_021160785.1 Planctomycetota bacterium
AACCGGATATGTACATCCTCGGCGCTGCCGGTTAAGGGCAGACATCCGGCCACAGTGAAAGTTTTTCCCCGTATTTCAATTGTATCCCCTTTTTTTAAGCCGACTTTCCTGGCCAGTTCATATCCTGCTTCAATTGTTCCCTGCTCAATTTCATTTCCCGCAGATGGTTTTTGCTGGCCAAGGCACACTTCTGGTGCAAGGCCTATCAATACCACATCGAGTCCCCGCCAGAATATTTTTTTTCGCAACGTTGCCACCATGTGATCAAAATTAGAATCATTTTGTGAAGCAAGAATTTCCAGATAATCCTGCGGCATAGTCAGTTCGGAAAAACCTGTGACCAGGAACTTATTCATAGCGGTATTTTTTGGTATGATCCGGAGATTGTATCCTATCCTTCGCATTAGTTGGGCGGTCTCTCGATTAGAAGCCTGGCCGGTAGCAGCAAAAACCACAAAAAGCGCAACGGCTATTATCACCGCCAAAGCACCAAGGCAAAAGTTTACCTTCCTGTGCAGTATTTCCTTGATGATCAATCTGACAATCTGCATAGCAACTCACCATAGAACGCATTTTATAATAATTCCAGTCGTAACGGCGGGGCAAGCCCCGCCCTACTCAGGCCTGTATGCCAGCGACGTCTGCAGCGGATAACCGCACGTGCAGCCGGAACTGGCTTCGGGTATCAGCACTAATCCGCCGGCCGGTATGATATTAATCCAGCAGCCGGGTCGCGTGGTCTTATTCAGCCGGACAGGCCCGCCGTTGGGGCTCAGATCATACATCCAGGGGTTATGACCGCGCCAAAACAACGCCTCTGCCGAAGCCGACACACCGCCGCAGCCGTGACCGTGCCGATCAAACTTCCATCCCGCAACCTTCGCACCACTGTTTAGATTATACGCATAAGGCCAAGTATAAACAATATCGGCGACGATTGTCGGATGCCTATTGTATTCGCCGTGTCCGCCGTCAGTGGGCAGTTCACTGTTGAAATCCGTCTGCCACCGTGCTGCGCCCGTGGGCGCATCAAACGCATAATAATAGTACTGAATGTGTTTGTCGACAAGGCTCGATCCTCCAAAGACGAGTATTTCATCGGAGTAATTGAGATAAACCGGCTCATGGATATTGCCGGCGTCGATTTTCTTCCTGTATATAACCTTGCCGCTTTGCAGATCGAGGGCGACAAGGTTGCGGTCTCCACCGTCGAACAGTTCCTTGACGGGCATTCTGCCTAACGTATCGGCTGTCGCCTTCGGGCTGGTTGTCTCAACAAAATAGCCTCTTGAGCCGCCGATCGTGATGGTGGTGTCCAGGACTACGCCGCCTTTATACGTCCATCGCGTATCGGCGCTTAAATGGTCTACTGCAAAGAGATAATCGCTTGTAACGAGCTTCATATTCTGGTACCAGAGGGCTTTGTCGCCTTCGTAGCTTGTTTCGGTATAGGAGGCTTTGGCTTTGTGGGCACTTGCCACCAGCAGATTTTTGACACACGCCACATAGCCCCAGTGATATTTTCGGCCATCGACGATCTGCGGTGCGAGGTGAACCGCGGATTGTTCTCCGGTTTCGACGTTATAGACGCGACATTCGTCTCCAACTGCAACGTAGAGAAAGCGGCTGTCGACAGCCATACTGCCGGAATCGAGAAACGCCCCCAAGCGGCGCGAGCCGGGTATCTCTTTTCGCCAGTTTATGGTTCCGTTGTAGGCATCGACCGCCCAGACAACGTCGTCTCCGGGTACGAAAAGACGGCCATCCTTGTAAAGCGGCGCAACGTTTCGGTGATGGCGGTCGATCATGTCTCGCGGGCCGGGAGGACCGAACCACTGCAACTGCATCGAACCCTTTGCGAGTTGGTCATTGCTGCACGCGCTATTCGAAGGATCGGCGTGAAGATGCGTCCATTCGCCGGCGCCGGTGAGTTTGCCCCGAACAATCTTCACCCAGAGCCCGCCCTCATTGATCATGGCTGCATTCGCGTCGCCGCTTCCGCCAGCCCAGGTGCGCAGTTCGGATTCCGTAAGATTCCCTCCCATTGGGCGCCCCAGAAAAACCGTACCGCCTTCGGGCCTTAGAAGTCGAAACACTTCAACCGGGTCCGGCGGAAGCAGGCCCGTGGCGAGCGTTTTGGCGCTTACGATCAGGTTTGCAATGTAGTCGGCATAGGGCAGCTTGTCGGAGGCGATATGATGCACCACGACCCTGCCGTACATACCCGCCCGGTCAAGCGCCTTGCGCGATATGTCAACCTTTTTTCGGTCCTTCTCGACGCAAATGATCTTCAGGTCCGTCTGTTTGGCCAATTGATACGCAAGCCTTCCCTCGCCCGAATCCAGAACGAGACAATACCCCTGCCTGATTTGTGTCTTGTCGAGGATCAGTTTTGCGGCGTCTGCATAGATGTGATTGGGGGCGCCTTTCTCAAAGAAATTTGTGTCCGTAAGCGAGGTCTGGACACGCTTGAGCGCCTCCTGGTTGGCGAAACAATGAATCATTCCGTTGTCGGTGCTTACATACAGTCGTCCATCGGCAATCGCGAGCCCTAATGCCTTGCCCTTTACGCTTGCGGCCCATATTTTCTCTCCATCGGCGGCTTGCATGGCGGCAACGGAGTCCTGTCCTCCCACAAAGAGAACATCGCCCGCCATGATCATCGAGTGCGAGTATTGCGATCGCTGTTTCCACAGGAAACAAGCCCTGGCCTGCTCGTTCAAGTCGGCTGCCTTTGCCTTTACCTGTGCAAGCTCATTGGTAAGCGTATCGAAGAGTTGCTTTTCGTTTTCCTTGTGGAGGGCTTTGAGCTTCTTTTCGATTTCCTTTTGACGGGCGCCGGCGGACCTGATCTGGCCGGTAAATTCGAGATACCGCCTTCGATTCAACGCCTGTATATCAACATGTGACTGTATGTAGGCCATCTCGCCTCTTGCGATCATTCGCAAGCCTTGGAACGTGGCCATGCTCTTTTTGCTGCCTGTATCGCTTATGCCGACGGCGCCTTCGCCCCGCCCCGGTCCGCTCACCAGGCCATCGTCGGTTACAAGGGCAAACGTACCTCCCGGACTCGACACATTACCCACGGGGCGGCCGTTTGATCGATCGAACATCGCCGGATCCGTCCTGCCGGTCGGGACAAACAGATGCTTTGCAGTGGCTAACATATATCCCTGCGGCGATATATCGATCTTCTCTTTCCATCGGAGCACGCCCGTCCGGGCGTCGACCGCACACAGATACGCCCCCTGTGTCGGAAAGAGCCCCGCACAAAAATACGCCGTATCATCGGCGACGAGGACGCCGGTTCGTATCGGCCAAAGCGACATGACGTGTCCGTTGCCGGGCAGACGATAATCGGTTTCGACGGGCCTGTATCGCCACAGAAGCCCGCCGTCGGCACGATCTAGACAATAGACCGTCCCGTCATCGGACCCGACGTACACCCGCTCGCCGACAACCGTCGGCGCGAGTCTGACCGGTCCCTCCGTAAAAAATGTCCATCGCACGCGGCCATCGCATGCATCCAGGCAATAGACCTTATCGTCAGCTGACGAGCCGAAGTACAGAGCACCTCCCGCAACGGCAACATGATACGCACGGTCGTAGTTTACCGCGCCGTGGAGTCCGGTCAAACGGTGCCAGTAATCCTGTTCGGCGGGTCCGGGCCAGGCGGGTTCGGGGCGATGAACAGGCTTAAACCGCCACACTTCATGGAGGGGAAGCAGGAGGTGGTCTTTCACTGCGTTGCTTCGGGCATTGTCATGACTATAAGTCGGCCAGTCGGCTGCGACGGCAGCGACGCACAAAACACAACTTGCCAGGATAAGGACAATCATAATTTCATAGCAGCGTCTGCGCATACAATTACCTTTCAACATATCCGTCTTTCTATGCGGTCAATTTCGCGCCTTACGAAGAATCATCATGCCCGCGGCGACGACGACCACGCCTATTACGCAGAGTACCGCGATGGCAATAGTAAACGACTTGTCCCGCTCTTCGGCAACCGTTGTCGTCTCTTGTTCGCTGCTCGGCGGCGCCGTTTCAGTTTTTTCGACAACGGCTGTTTGCTCGATAGGCGGTTTGTCGTTCGTTGTCTCAACCGGATCGACAACAGCGTTGGGATCGACGTCTTCAAACTCTATGTCGATTTCCTGATACCCGAACGGCGATGCGCCGAATGACCTCATATCTCCAAACCCGCCCGGCGCAGAATAGCCGCGTCGCAGGATTCTGCTGACTTCCATTTTCACCATGGGATTGTCGGGATCAAATTCCAATGACTCCGCCAGGGCCGCCCGCATCTTCTCGTTCCACTTCGCCGGGAGCATCTGGCCGGTCATCCACTTGCGGTCCAGCCCGCATTCGCAGTCAGCGCCGATGAGCGAAAGAATATTGGTCAAAATATCTTCGGTAACTTCTTCGGGCTCCAGGACCGGCCCTAACTGTCGCGCCCGACCGTAGAATAGCGCCGCATGCGGTTTTTCAATTTCTGCGGCTTTCAGATTCAGCGTCCAGAGCAGCACCTCTTCGGCGGCGAAGGCCTTGGGCTCCAGTGTAATCATTACCGGCGGGTTCTCGATGGGCTTGGGGAGAAAGTCCATGTTGTCGGCGATCATATCGACCGCCGCCTTCGCCGCCTTCCGTGCAGCGGCGTTTTCGGCGGGGTCTTTTCCTTCGATCACAAGGATCACACCGTAGGTTGTCGCCGCCGCCTTCATGATCTCCAGCCGTTTGGGTGAAACGGTGAGGTGTTCAAGCGCCGCAGGCAATTTGTCCGCTACGGTCTCTGCGGTTGTTCCGATCTCAATCACTCGCGCTCGTCGGTCCGGACCGACAAATATCGCCGCCGGATAAGACTCAATCGAAAGTTCCTTGGCAAGCTCTATCGCCGGATGCGCCGGATCCTCATCGACGTTAATAATCTCGCCGAGAACGTTGGCGCCATCAAGCTTTGCAGAGGCAGCCTCCTCGAACGCCGAGACCACCTCCTTAGGTGTCTGCTTGTCAAAATAGCCGAAAAGATAGTAGGAATCGTACTCCAAATCGACCGCCCCCACATCGCGGATATTATATCTGCACGCCTGCACCGCCTGTGCCGACAGCAACACCAGCATAAGCACAATCCAACTCGATCGATACACTCTGTCCATTGTCGCTCCATTTCCCATGGGCCCACATTCAGCCCCAAATCCTGTTTCTCATGTTACGCACATTCATTATACATGGTTCACCACGCAAATAGAACCCCAAAATGCCATTTGGCGACAGCAAAACGACTGGGCCAGCCGTCAGCAATTCCGCAAGTTGTGTTTTTTATTTCTGTAAGTTCTTTCGGATAAACACTTTTTCGTAAATTTCCCGAAAAAGCAAATTCGCATTCATTTTTTTCTTGACTTTTTGCGTAAAACTGATATAATATAATATATCAGTTTTGTATAGAAAGGATTCTTATGGC
>JAGHBX010000106.1 GCA_021160785.1 Planctomycetota bacterium
ATGTTATACAGGTAGACATTCTGCTCGCGATTGGCGCCGCTCGGATAGGTGTCGTTTAGAATCCACTCGTTGCCCGGCAGATATGTACAGTGGCCGTTGTGCGTCATAACGCCTTTGCCCACGACTTCGACTTTGCCTGTGCCGTCTTCATAAAGATAAAATTTATTTCCGTCCGACGGATGCCAAGCCCATGCCAGGATGTTCCCCGGATCGCGCCAGATAAAATGCGATGTCTTGCCATAGCCGTCAATGAGGCGGATATCGCCGCCGTCGACCGCCGCGGTAAACATCCGGGTCCGAAAGCCCGAGTAGCCGCTCGCCGTCTTTACACGCCAGCGATTCAAGAAGATAAACCGTTTGCCGTCCGGGGCAAACAGCAGATGATTGAAATAGTGCTTGCCGCTAAGAGCGTCCTGCGGATTCTGCTCGTAAGGAACCTTGGAGATCTGAGCCAGAGAGATAATCAATTTCGATTTACCCGTATTCAGGTCAATAAGAAAGACACCCGAATCTTTCGGCGCCGACTCATCCTTGTGAGGATCGGCCAATCCGGCGTAGCCATATCCGGGTCGCATATCCTGTATCCGTCGAAAATCCGCCGACACCGCCACTTTGCCGTTCGGACTGACCGAGTAAATCGGATAGTTGACGGTCCGCAACTTGCGCGTAAAAACATCGAGCATCCGGCAGACATAATGATCGCCCTGCCGGTCGTTGTACAGGATTTCGCTTCTTGAGCCGGGCCGCCACTGGAGCATGCATCCCTGTTGCCAACCCCATGCGCTCGACGTACCCAATTCGATCCACTTATCGTTATCTTTCAGGTCAACCATTCCTATCTTAATCACGTCGTCAGGCCGTGGACTGCGTCCCTCGAAATCCACCTCCATGCCCAGCACATACCGCCCCGT
The DNA here is from genome assembly GCA_021160785.1 of Planctomycetota bacterium. Lineage (GTDB taxonomy): Bacteria > Planctomycetota > Phycisphaerae > Sedimentisphaerales > Anaerohalosphaeraceae > B28-G16. The sequence goes on from JAGHBX010000106.1 coordinate 912, forward strand.
CGGATCGAACTGGAGCTTGTCATAGTAGCCAAACCAGTGAAACTTCGGGCTCTTTGTTATCGTACGAACGGGCGGAGGTTGAATCTCCGCTGCATCATGACGCGACATCGACTTCTTCACAGTCAGTTGCTTCTGCTGGCCTGCAAACAAGTGAACCTCAATGCCCTCCTGCATCTGGCGGGCGGAATGAATTTTCTCCGATTTGCCCGCCGAATCCCGAACTGTGTATTTGTTCCCTGCTTCAACAGTGAACCACTCGGGGAACTGATTAATCCGCGGCCAGTCGAGTGGCATATTCATTATTGTTTTGTGACGCGGCGAATCGAAGATGATCCTGCCCTGCCAGGCCTTGTCAGCAGTGATAGCCAGGCGCAGCCCGTCGTCGGTCATCTCGGCGCCGAAAACAACGTCCTTTCGCCAGGGCCTGACGGTAACGCCTTTGGTTTTCCAGAGGCAATACATTATCGTCGTCCGTGCGAAGTTGCCGTCGCCGTGCCAGCCTTCGATCACGCCGTCGTCCTTCTGGATATTCCACATCACCCGCATATCATGGTCGATCCACTTCGCCGCGGCCGGCTCGGGCTCGCGATTGTAAAGATTCAACGCGCTTTCGATGCTGTCGGCGTGCCCGTCGCTGCTGGCGCCTTCCCATGCGTAGTTCCTGTAGTTGTCGTAAAGGCAATTCAGCGCCTTTATCGTTGCCTCTCGATAGGCCTTGTCGCCGTCAAGCAGGTAGACGGAGTAGAAACCGTTGAGCGTATAACCCCACGTGTCGCACGGGTTCTTGTCGTGTTTGCCGGTGACGGGCTCGACCCAGTTGTAGAAAAGGCCGTGCTCGTTGCGACCGACTTCGAGGATGCGGTCGAGCATTTCATGGACGGGTTTTCGGTACGCTTTCTTCTTCTCCGGCATGGCGAAATGCACCGCGGCATAAAGCTCGCATAAGCCGGATACGATCTCACAGCCGTGATCTCGCAACCGCAGTCGCCCCGACCTCGTCGGATGATGATCGCCTAAGAGATAATAATCACCCAGCCGAATCGCCCAGTCGAGATACTTCTTGTCGCCGGTCATCCAGAAGACGCGCGACAGCGTCTGGAGCATCTCGCCGTTGACTTCCACATTCTGCGAGACAATCTTGCCGTAGGGAGTATCAACCGGCGCATGGGCCCACATGTCATCGAGTATCGCAATCATACGCTCGCTCCACGGGCTGGCGCCCAGCCACTCGGTAAGCGGCAGCAGGCCGTCCTTGATGTACTCGGATGAGCCGAACATGATGCTGTCGAGGTTGGCCTTGTCGGCGGCAAAACCGCCCTTGGCAAACGAGTACGTATCGGGCATGGCCCCGATCCGGCTGGTGAGTTTCGTTTCGGTCCGCAGCATATCCAGCATTCGACCTTCGAAAAGTTCGCGGTCGGTAATCGCCGTGGCCAGCACCATGAAGGGATAATTATCCGCGGCGCTGTCTTTGGCGTTCCAGATGTCCTTGCTGCCGGAGAGGTTTCGCGGAATAAGTCCCGTCTTCGGATCGGCGTGGGCAAGCCACCCGTCGACAAAAAGCCGACAACGCCAAAACCCCTCGTTAGCCAGCCGACCATTCTCCACAGCCCTGTCAAAAACATCCTGCCCGCCCGAATTCTCCCCGGCCCGCGTGCCGGATGCAAAAAGACACAACACCACCGAACAGAAGACCAAAACAAAAGAAAGAAGCCAGCCGCGATTGGACATGTTGCCCTCCTTTACCTGCAAATAGCCAAACCAATTGAGTGATGTCGCTGTCCATCCGAACCGACACCAGCTATTTTATTTCGAATCTGTATTGTTTTTCGAATACTTGTTCGAAGTCGTAAACGTTGTCGAAGTCTTCGATCCGGTCGCTTTCCTGGGCGGTCATCCACTTGTGCGAGATCATCAGGTAGACGATTTCGCCGACATCTCTTGTGGTTTTCAGGCCCCACTGATTGAGCACCATTCTTGCCAACAGCCCCCATCGTTCGACGGCCAGTTGAGCGATGCCTTCGGCAAGTTCGGCGCCGGTGATATGGCGGGGGCTTTCCTGATCTTCTTCCTCGGCCTCCCTGATTCTCCGAATCGTGTGGCCGAGACCGTCAAAAACGAACTTCAACGCCTTGGCGTCGTATCGTCCATCCCGGTACGAAATATCTTCAAGCGTTTCTTTCATAACCGTTCTTCTGCTCTGTAATAAACCTCGGTTTATCCTGCCTCAAAAGTATTTCGCAGGCCAACTCAAAAAAGCCCGCCTTTTGAATCACATCCTTAAAGTCTCCGCCGACGGCGACTTGCCCGTGGTTTCGGCATATCACAAGGTTATGATCCCTCATCGCCAAAACAACCGCATCAGCCAACTCCTTTGTCCCCGGCGGCAGGTATTCCACAAAACCCACTTCACCGATATAGATCGGCAACTCGGGTATCACATTAAAATTATACACATTCTGAGACCCGCATGCAATGGCGGTTGCAAAAGGACTCTGGAAATGCAGCACAACATTGGCATTGGCCCTCTCTCGCAGGATACCCATGTGAAATCCGTTTTCGGCTGTCGGCTGCCTGTCATTGATGCTCTTGCCGTCGGCAAGCCTGCAAATCGCAACATCATCAACAGTCATCTCGCCGAGCCATGCCCCTCTTGCCGATACCGCGACAGTCTCATCGTCAAGACGACACGACATATTTCCGCTGCTGTACCGCAAAAGCCCGCAGGCGCCCACCTTGCGACAGGCGGCGACAAACTCATCTATCTTTTCCTCGTGTCCATGTATCATGATTGATCCGTGGTTGCAGTTCTTTGCTTGCGGCTATGCTGCTCCAGATTCTTCACGGTAGAAAAAGGGATTCACCATGAAGAGCATGAAGGTATTGAAGTTGTTGTTGAATCTCTCTTTAGCCATCATTTTATCTTTCTTCATGTTCTTCAAGTCCTTCATGGTAAAAATCCTTTTTGCGCCTTTTGTGCCTTTTTGTGGCTACGTAATTCCAAGTTAACATCGCAATTGCTCGATCGCACAATCCGGTCCCGGGCAAAACGCACGCAAATTCTCCTCCGGCGTCCCCGGCGGCACTTCACAGCCGGGCATCAGGATGAATCTTTCGCCGCCAGAGGCAAGACATCCCTCCGCCGCGTCCGCCACCTGTTTTGGCGTCCCCTGAAACAAGACGCCGGCAGGATCGAAATTCCCGCAAAGAACAACATCTGCTCCGACAGACTTGCGGGCATCTTCCAGCGGCACCATCCAGTCAACGTCGATAATATCGGTGCCGGTCTTGGCCATGTGCCCGATGTTGCGTGCGATATTACCGCAGATGTGAAGTTTCACCGCAACGCCCGCATCATGGATACCCTCAATCAGTTTCGTCTCCCACGGCAGGACATGTTCGACATACATGTCGGGGCTGATAAGACTCGCCGCCGCGTCTCCCACGCCGATCATGTCGGCGCCCGCGGCGATCTGCGCCCGCGCAAAGTTTATCGCGTTGTCGACAATAATCGCACAGGCATCGGCAAACATCTCCGGCTTGTCGATCAAATCCATCAACGTGCCTTCAACGCCGCGCAGGTCTCCGTATTCGGCGATCGGCCCTTCGACCC
>JAGHBX010000228.1 GCA_021160785.1 Planctomycetota bacterium
ATTAACACCAATGTTCGTTGTGCCGTCTGCCGGACTTGGATTGGTCGCCTTCATAGTTAAGGTTGTAAAGCTCCAGATGTCGCCGGGGGTTACTCCGCCAACGGAATCGCGTTCGTCTATTATCCAGTAGTACGTCGTACCTTGCTGAAGAGTGCCTGGTTCGTAAGTGGTTCCGTCCTGATTTATTACGGTGTTTACTCGTGGATCGGGATCGGTTCCGAAGTAAATATCGTGGCTGTCCTCGTCAATTCCGGCGCTCCAACTGAGGTCGGCATCCAAAACAACATCTGCCGCACCGTCTACCGGGCTGGGATTGCTTGCCTTTCTTGTGACAGTCTTGAAACTCCAAACCGGCCCCGTACTTGTCTTGGCGGTAGGATCGGTCACCGTGGCGTACCATTCATACTCGTCCCCTTCCGCCAGGCTGGTCCAGATAAAGTTAGTGTTGGAGCCGTTGGTCACGCCAGTATTCGTACTGAGCAATTCAAATCTGTTCAGAGGAACGTCGAGCGTGAATTGACTGTCGGCATCAGTCTCATACGAATCCACCAACGGCGAGTATGTTTCCACATAGACGGTGTTCTCCGATGGCGCGAAACGCATGACCCGCAGCCACCCGTCTCCGCCGTTGGGCTGGTTTTGGTAGTCGGCCAAAAGCTGATGCACGTAACGGCCGTTCACCAGGTCCGTCCGCGTGGCTTCTCCGGAGATATGACCGCACAAAACAAAATAGACGTTGTCGTTACCCTGTACCAGGACGTTCCAGATCCCTGCCCCCTCACCTACATGAGAGGCATTGGCGTCCAAAAAGGCGTGCGTTGTTATGATCGCCATCCGATCGGGATACGTCTTCAGAATCCCGTCCGCCCACGCGATAATCGGATCAGTAATCGTGCTGCCGGGATTGTACTGAAGATGCAAAATAAGCAAATCCATCCCGCCGGCGGAAATTAACTGATACGTGTTTATGTTATCGCTTCCGTAATGTCCGCCATACCACTCAAGCCCTTCATATCTTGTGTACGGGAAATACTGGTTATAGAAGGCCCCGGGCAAATCGTGATTACCCAGCGCCATCCCGTAGGGTACGACCGGATCAGTTGTCGGGATGGGCAGTTCAAGCAACCCTGGATCCAGGATGCTCATGCTGTTGCGCGCGTTGATCCATTCCTGCTCCTGATCGTCGTAGTTTTGCACGATATCCCCTTCGTGTGTTACAAAGACGATATTGTCGGCCACGGCATTTTGGACGATCCATTGGGTCTGGGCGTCGAATATTAGCGGATTGTTCTGGGAGTAATACTGTGTGTCCGGTAGAACCACTATAGTAAAATCATCCGCAGAGGATACGAGCGGACGCCCATAGAACGATACCTCAAGCATGTCCGAGGGCTGCGGATCGGTCACCGTCACCTCCAGCGTCGCCGGGATAGGCACCCCCGTCGCCCCGTCGGTCGGACGCACCAGCACCGGCGCATCCGGTGTTTGTCCGTCAATATTTAGATTAGAGTTACTCACCGCCCAGCTCGATACATCTGCTGTATTCGTCACCAGGCAGTTCCAAATATAGTCCGTCTCATCATTTAGGGATATATCGGTAAACGTCGCCGTGTCACTGGCGCCCGAAAGATTCTGAGTGACTCCTACCTTCTGCCAGTCGCCCGTATAGACCACGGTCAACAAGGGAGGATTGCCGCTCTCGCTGGAGTCAAAATCCACTCCGTCCGTACTGGTATCCGTCAGGAGAATCCCGTAGTTATCTGTCCCGTCACTCCAGGCCTGCACGAATGTCGTGACATCAATCGTCCGCAACCCCAGAGCGGTGCAGTCTCCGTTCACCGCGACCGCACTATCATAATCGCCCCCAGGAATACTCCAGGGAGTGCCCGACGAAGCATCATTCCAGGTAACCGTATTCTCGGACCAGTCGCTCGTGAGACGATACACCTGCATCATCGCCCCGAGATTGGTGCAGTTGACCTGTATCGTCGCCGATTCGATTGTAGTACCCGGCGGCACCTGGCCCGGCCCGGTCCCGATCAGATTCGGAAACTTGATCACCCCATGTGAATGCGGATTCCCGCCATCGACGTTGATGCTGACCGCACCACCGGCGTTATAGTCCGGCCCCTCTACAGTCCCCGTCGTACTGCTGTCATCCGTTGCGTAGAGCTGGGCATCTTCCGTCTCCGCCGGTCCGCTGAAAGTAAGCGTCTGCCCGGCTGTTCCCACGTAAAGTTCAGCCTTTAGTAACTCCTCAATGGGATCGACCGCATCCACGGTGAAAGTCACCGTGGTAGTGTTTAATTGACTCCCATTCGCAGGCGATACCAGCGTAACGTCCGGCGGATTGGGCAGATCAACCCAAACCGTTCTTTGAACGCTGCCCGTATCCAGGCCTACGTCTATCGCCGAGACCGCATATGTATAATCCCTTTCCATCAGTCCGGCGCGAAACACGTCCAGCGTCCACTCCGTCGAACCCCCTTCATATCCAAGATACTTACTCAGATTGGAATCGTAAAGAAACTGAATCTCATTGGAATTGAACGACCGCTTGTAGATCCTCAACTCATCCAGGTCTCCATGGTAAAACTCGCCGTTTTGGGCAGTGTTACTCCCTAGGATCAGATCGGCCGTATTTGTAATCGATCCCGTTACGGTAGCCGTACCCTCCCGTACTCCGTCAATCCACAACTCCGCCTGGTTCCCCACCCTTTGAGCAACGACAAAATGCCAGATAAAATCATTCGCATAGGAGTACGTGGAATCAATCGTCGCATTGGTTCCATCGGTAAGGAATGACAGAGATATCTTGTTGTCCCCGCCCGGGGAATGCTCCAGTTTGTATCCCGTCCCGCTCGTTTTATTAAGGATATCCGCGATTGCATTGTCCGTCTTCTTCTCGGCCTTCAGCCACAGGGCAACCGCAAAATCGCCCGCTCCCGGCGCCAGCGAGCCGTCGGCGTCCGCCACAACGATACTGTCATTAACTCCGTCAAAATAGTAACTCCCGAGGAATCCATCTGATTCGCCGTGCGACGGCATGTTGGTAAGCCCCTGTATGGCGTCCTTTCCGTTAAGAGACAGGTCCTTTATGTACAGTGTTCCCGCCTCAGGAAAATCATAAAACTCTCCTAAGGCCTCTACATTGTTGAAGTTGTACATCAATACTAGCGAACTGTCGTATGGTGTATAGTCCGTTTCGTCCCACTGAAAAGTAACACTCGCCAGGTCCTCCTCGGTAATGATCGCTTTGATCTGCACCTGCGACTGATAGATAGTTGTACCGTCACCAGGCGTCGGATTGTCAAAAAGAACCTGCGGCGGAGAGGGAACGTAGTTATCGATCATCGTAAACGTGTCCAGGACACTGCCATCTTCCCGTCGGGCGATAAAATCCAATTGATCGCCCTGGATGTCAATCTCACAAAACTGCAGCACACTCTCAGCCGTAACTACATAGGCAGGAGTTTCGCCTACGGGTCGTAATGGCGCACCTCCACCTCCTGTCGTTATGTGTTGTATGCCATCGACAACACAACGAGCGTAGTAATGGTTGTGCCCTCCAAAAACAATATCTATTTCGGCTCCGTCGGCCCTCAGGGAGTTGATAAAATTCTGGGCCGTGGTGTTAGAGCCATGGCCGCCGTCGGCCGACCATGCAGGTTCATGTAAAAGGATAAACTTCCATTTCCTGTCGGTGGTGAGAAGTTCGTCACGGCACCAGTTGTACTGTGTCGAGTCGTACGAATAGTCTGTATACTGGTCGACTATAAGGACATGGATGGGTCCATAGTCGAAAGACCAGTAGAAACGGTTGGCGTCAATATGGGGGTATGGGTAGTACTTCTCGTAGACCGTACCGGCGCCCTCGTGATTGCCTATGCAGCCCTGAATCGGAACAGTGGCATGGAGGTCCAGCGCATTCGGAAGCGAACGATTAAAGAACATGGTTTCCCAATCATATTCAGTGTCAGAGTTTATCCAGTCGCCCGCATGCAAAGCTATCGTCTGAAAGCCCGGATCGTCGTCAATCGTATCGAGCATCTTAGAACACACCGAATCGTAGGCATATGGCACCAGCCCCGAGTCGGCACGTGTATCTCCAAAGGCAAGGAACTTTACATCGGTTGCGGTACTCGCCGGAGCGCTCGTAAATGACCCGGTTTTAATGAATGAACTGTCCGAGGCCGTTATTCTGTAGTAGTACTTCGTGCCGGATAAAAGCCCGACAATAGTATAAGCGTACTGGTGATCGGCACCGTATTCCAAGGCTGTATCGCTGGTTCCGTACGACCCGGTTGGACCCCATTCAATCATGCAATTCGTTATTGAGGTGTCCAACTGCCACAGAACCGTCATTGTGGTACTATCACCCTCATAAATCAGGTAAGGGCCCTTCAATACAGCAGCATCGACCGGAGCAAGTGCACCGGCTAAGATAACTGTTAATACCGGCAAAATAGCGAATAACTTTTTCATGACAATCTCCTTCAACAATTGATTAAAAAGTCAAACTAAACTTCCTCATCCCTTTTCTCTCCACTTTTCACCTACCGACCCGAACGGGTCTGGCCATCATCAATGCCTAACCTGCCAGGATAGTTAACATGATATTATAGTACATTATCAGAGAAGGTCAATACAAGTAAAGGGGGTAATTTTACCTATTTTTTTTCAGAAAAACCCTGAGAAGTGAGCAAAACAATGATATGGGGGGCTGTTTTGAGCACGCAAAGGCGCAGAACGGCAATTGTGAAGCAACCGGACCGTCAATAGTTGCGATCACCGATTCCGTGGCCGTGCTTTTACGACTATGCGCAGCGGTTGACCGGGCTGCAGCTTGATTGGGATTCCCTCGTGCATCTGACGGCCCGTGTATGACTTTGTTGTCTCGCCGGTCACATCATACAGGGTCTCGTCCGGTTCGACGGTAAACCACTCGGGCACGGTGTTCATCCGCGGCCAATCCCTGCCAAAACCCATGTAGAGTCGGTGGCGGGGGATATCGAACTCGAGGCGGCCCTGGTACGGTTTGTCGCAGGCCAGGTAGATGCAGATGCCGTCGCCACATGGCGCTGCGCCTAATTGAAGTCCCTGTCGCCACGGCCGGGCGATTGTGTTTTGCGTGTGCAGCATCGTATGGATCAGCACCGTGCGAACCGTGTTCGCCTCCAGCTTATGCGTGCCCCAGAGACGGTCGGCGTCGGCGTGGTCGACTAACGTTCGCTCAATAACGCGGTCGGCCCAGACGAAACCTTCGGCAACGGGCTGATAGTAAAGCAGGTACAGCCCGCCCTCCACCGAGTCGGCGATATTGTCGCGCGAAGAACTTCCCCAGTTGTAGTTTTCGTAGCGCGGTTTGAGCAGGTTGCTCAAAGCCTTATGTATCGGCTTGCTGTAAAGAGCGGTCCCTTCTGCGAGGTCGAAATCCTTGAACCCGACAAAATCGTACCCCCAGCCGTCGCCGGTAGCGGCGCTGTCGTGCGGTCCGGGCGTCTCTTGCAGCTTTTGGATAATGATACCGTCGGAGTTGGTCGCCCGACGCAGAATCTCATCGAACATGTATTTCATGTGCGGCTTGTATTGTTCGCATTTAGCCGGCCGCGCCTTGCGATCGACCGCATACAGCAGCCCTAATCCGCCGATGATCTCGCAGCCGTGGTCCGAAAGCCTCGAAGGAATGAATCCGCCGCCCAGGAGATAATGGTCCGCCAGCCGGTGAGCCCAATCGAGATACTTGTCGTCGCCGGTCATGCAGTACAGACGCGGCAGCATCTGCAGAAGCTCGCCGTTGACCTCGATATTCGTCGACGGGATCTTGCCGTACTTCGTCTCGTAGCGGGCATGTTTGAAAATGTCGTCAACGATCCCCCGCATCCGGTCGAACCACGGATAACCCGGCCCCGTCAGTTCGACGATGGGCACCAGGCCGTCCTTGGCATACTCGCTGGCGCCGAAGATCATCGCGTCGAACGACATATCGATTTTCGAACCCTTGTCCATATCGTAATTTACCGGCAGCCGGTCCAGGTGGTTGCACAACCGCTGTTCGGACTTCAACGTGTCGATCATCACGCCGTCCAGCACTGCCTTGTCCGTAAAAAACGCCGCCCAGACATAGAAAGGATAGCAGTCGGCAGCCGTATCGCGATAGTTCCACTGCCCGCCCCTGCCCAGAAACAGCCCGGTCTTTTCATCCCGAACAGGCAGACACGTTTCATGAAGCCATCGCTGAACCTTCGATAGCGCAATGCCCGCAATCCGCGATGAACGCTCGGCACGCTTCCAGTCGGGCTCTTTCGGCGAAGGATCCCAAAGCGAGCGTTCTTCATCGGTAAGCTTCCGCGCAGGCGGCGTAAAAAACTCTATTCTTTTTGCGCCGTCGCCCAACTGCTTCGAAAGGGCGTCGGCCGCAACATCGGAAGTAACCAGCCTGACCTGTGAGACAAATCCCTGCGGCGCATCACCCGGCACGGGCCGCAAAACGATCTCGTAACGCTCGCCTTTAACCTCCTTCGTAATCGGAACCGCCAGCCACTGGAAGCCATTGTATCCACCGCCGGCAACTCGCTGCTGGAGGCCATTAATCGAAACAACCGCCTGACGCTTATCGTTTTTCGACCCCCAAAGCAGCATCAGCTTATGCTCCGCTGACGGTTCGATATCGACGGTCAAACCAACCGTCTGCATGCCCAACCACAGGTACGGCAACCCCTCATAAACCTGGACCTGATAACCATGACTGCTCTGCTCGAACCGAACACCGGCAAGCTCACCCGCCGACGCCGCCCCTACGACACACGACCACAACAAGACCACACAGATAAATTGCCTCATATCACTTCTCTCCACAAATAAAACTGTCGCCGCCGCTGACTATTGAAGGCTCTGCCGCAGTTCGGTGAGAATCTGCATGCAGGCCGCATTTAGTGTGGCTGCCCGATCCGCCCGGGCGGCCTCGTTATAACATCGAAACTCCGGAGCGTTGCCGGAAGGGCGCAAATGAACGATTTCATCGCTGTCAAATGTCATCCGCACCCCGTCGGTTCGATCAATGCCCACGCAACTGCCGCAAAGCCCGCCAAAAACCTCGGTTGCCTTATCCCTGTCTTTGATTGCATCGCCCGAACTGAACAGTTCCAGAACCGACCGGCTGTCTTCTTGCGGAAAGTTCTTCAGCCGGTCGCTTGCCGTGTATCGCTCGGGCAGATCGGCGGTAAGTTCGGAAAT
>JAGHBX010000248.1 GCA_021160785.1 Planctomycetota bacterium
CGATAACATGGATCAGGCTGTCGTCAATGCCGCGCGTGCCGACCGAGCCAAAGCCGTCGGCAGGCTGATCGTACATGTTGTCCGGCTCGGGTATCTCAACATCCTCGAGATACGAGTCATAGCGTTTGGCATTCTCGAACATGTCATGCGGCGCCTTGAAATGGTGCATCAAAAAGAACGGCCTGGTCTTATCGCGCTTTTGAAGCCATGCAAGGGTGAAGTCGGTGATGGCATCGGATGAATGTCCCTGTCGATGGACGGTATTGCCGGGCCATGCCTTCGGACCCCGCACGCGAAAATCGGGGTCGTGATACTTGCCCTGACCCGGCAGGACGCAATAATAATCAAAGTTCGCCGGTTCCTGTTTCAAATGCCACTTGCCGATCATAGCAGTAGTGTAGCCCGCCTTTTTCATCTCAATCGGCAGATAGTGCTTGTCGGGTGCAAGCGATCCGTTGAGGTCCAGCACGCCGTTGGTCTGGCAATGCTGGCCGGTGATGATATTCGCCCGGCTGGGCGTACATATCGAATTGGTGCAGAAGACATTCTCAAAGAGCATCCCCTCCCGCGCCAGGCTGTCAATCGTGGGCGTGGGATTCAGCACAGCCAATCGCTTGCCGTAAGCGCCGATCGCCTGGGATGTGTGATCGTCGGACATGATAAAAAGGATATTGGGCCGCTTGCCCTTTCGCGCTGCCGCGCCTGCCAAACCGGGCACACTCATCGCAGCAAAACCGGCACCGACAATCTTCAAAAATCTTCGTCTGTCCATCGATTGCGTTCCTTTCATCACTGTTGGGTATAGATCTGCATAATGACCAGAGTCATGTCCGCACCAATGTATACATTATAGCAGCAACGAGTCCGCCCGGCAAGGCGTCAACAGGCCTCTTGCCGGATCAGGATTTTTGTGTATAATTGATGGAAATGGCTGGCTTACGGGACATTTTCTTACGGAGGAACTCATGATGCGACCGATCGCAGCGATATGTCTTTTTGTGGCGATTATCCTTGCACCTTTCAGCATTGCCGGCACGAAGGTTATACGATACGGTGTGTTGCCTCGTCCAATCCGGGGTTCTGGCTGCCGGATGAAGAGGCCGGCGGACGCTGGTACAAATGCTCCGACGGCTCGCACCCGTATATCTTCGGCAATACGATGTACAGCTTTCTGACCGGGTACAAACACGACGACCCGTCCGGTGGAGATATAGCCGGCGATGTCCGGGGCAACAGCGAGTACTTCAAAAAAATTCGCTTCTCGATCGCATCGTGTCGGTATCCTCATCCCACCGAAAAGCCCTTCCTCGACGACAAGGGCAAACCGACCGATGACGGCAATTACTCGCATCGTCCAAACCCGACCTGGTTTTCAAAACGCGTCGATGTGGCGGTCAGGACCGCCCTGGAACATGACCTCATCGCCGCCCGCTACGGCAGTTTCCCCAACGTCTGGATCTGCATGGGCAACGAGTTCGACATTAAGACGCCGAAATACACTCCCGCCGATATCGTCCGATTCGGCACGACGATACGAAAAAGGATAGCGAATGGCCCCGCGAATTGACGGCGGTGCATTTTCAAGCGTTTTCAGCGGCATACAGCCGCATATTTCAAGTTCAATGTGGGGCCCGTCTCTGTGCGTGCCAAAAATCGTAATGCGCCCCCCAAGGCACGCCCCAAATTTGAGCATCTGCCCACACGATTTTTCTCTTAATGGCAATCGGAGGGCTGGTCTGTCTGAGTGTGGGTTTTTGGGGCAGGGCGTAAACAGGTAGCCGTCCCCTGTTTTAGGATGGGGCGACCGTCGGGACCTACGCATAAACCGGATGCGGCCTGATTTGCAGCCTCGTAAAGCAGGTTTTGACTGCGGCCGGGCTATTTGCTATAATCTGGGGAACCGTCGCTGGAGGAGCAGTTTTTGCGGCGGATGCGGAGATGGGTCGAATTAGAAGATAATCTGCAGAATGGGCCTTTGGCCCTCTTTATGGACGACGAAAGGAGAAATGTAAGATGAAGAGACGTGAATTTTTAGCTGCATCGTGCGTGGCGGGTATGACGGCGGTTTCGGCAAACGCCGCGACAGCCGGGGGGCAAGGGCAAAGGAGAGGCACCCAAAGAGCCGGCGAGAGCCGAACGGGCAGGCGTTCCCGCTCATTTGCACGGGATATCTATGAACTCAGGCAGTATCACTGCGACTCGGCGAACCAGCAGAAGGGGCTGGATGATTTTTTGTGCAAGGTGATGACGCCGGCGCTGAATCGCCTCGGTATCGACAAGGTCGGAGTGTTTCACGAGAGGGAAGCTTCGGACAGCCCGACGGTTTATGTGCTTATCCGGCACAAAAGCAGCAGGTCCGTGCTTACGACGACGGCGGGTCTCTTGAAGGATGAAAAATTTCTCGCCGACGGCAAGGCGTTTCTCGACGGCGGCAATGACAAGCCGGGCTACTCGCGGATGGAGAGCGGACTTATGATCGCCTTTGACGGAATGAAGCGGATGCAGAGTCCGGCGAAGAAAGATACTCGCGTCTTTCAGCTTCGCACCTATGAAAGCCCGAGCATCAAGACCGGACAGAAAAAGATCGAGATGTTCAACGTCGCTGAGATAGATATCTTCCGCAAGACAGGACTGAATCCCGTGTTTTTCAGTGAGTCGATTACGGGGAGCAAG
>JAGHBX010000532.1 GCA_021160785.1 Planctomycetota bacterium
AAATGCAAAACGAACCCAATTTCAGCCTGGCCCACGACCCAAATACGCAAAACGAACCCAATTTTCGCGTACCGCTGGCGTCTCGCCGGCTTTCCCACCCCCAAAAACGCAAAACGAACCCAATTCCCCTACCGCCCTTGTACCGCTGGCGTCTCGCCGGCCTCTACGTGTCCAATTATGCGAAACGAACCCAATTTGCTCCACCTCCACCATCCGCCAACCCAAAAATGCGAAACGAACCCAATTCTAACAAAAGCAGCCGTAACCCCTTGCCACACAAGCACTTAGGGCGACGGGAACATAAGCCCTTGCCACATAAGCACTTAGGGGAATCCGTGAGGCGAACATGCAGAAACCTTCAGTCCCGATGAATCACTGGTTCCACCTCAATATAAAGCGGAAAAAGCCAATAGAAAGTCGTCAATCCACTTCCCCTCCTGCCTCCTGAATTCTTACATCTTTTGCCCCTGCCTGTCCCGCCGCAGCTTCACGCGAAGGGGGATTCGCCGCAGAGGTCCCCCGCCAAAGCCTGATAAACTCCTCACTGGCTTTTCGACCGGCACGGCCAGACAGCGGAGGAGGTCGTCAAACCGTCCATATTATGATGCCCAACGCAAAAAAATAGTGGAATTGACAACCGCCTCAGTGTATTATTGTAGGGGGGTGTTTTCTTGAATGCCGATGGCGCCTCGAGCTGAATATGGCCGGGCGGTTTTGATAAAGAATTTATGGAGATGTTATGGTAGATCAGGCTGTATTGAAGGACCATGTGTGGGACAGCATCAAGGAGACGTTTGAGACAATGATCGCGCTGCCCGTCGAGATGGTCGACGGCGAGGTCGAACTGGAAGAGACACAATCAATGATCTGCGTGATTACCTTCGGTGGGCAGTTGGAAGGGTCTTTTTCGGCATGTTGCGCCACGGCCTGTGCCGAAAAGATTGGAAAAGCAATGCTCATGCTCGGCCCGGACGATTTGCTGAGCGAGGCCGAGAGCAGTGATGCCTTCGGCGAAGTGGTCAATATGCTGATCGGCGGCTTCAAGAGCCGGCTCAGCGAAGTTGCCCCCGACATACAGATTTCGATACCGTCCGTTTTCGAAGGGCTCGATGTCCAGCCAAAGCCGAGGAGGGGCGCATCGAGAGTGGATGTGGCGACAACCGTCGACGGCATGGGCATGGTGGTGACCGTCATGTGCAGGAGCAAAGCGTAAATCGTAATCTTGCGATGACATAACATAACGGAAGACTCGTTTTGATTTAACTGTGTTTATGGAGCGAGGGACTATTGTGCGGCATCGAATATTTTTTGTAATAGCGGTCATTGTTTTTGCGGGGGTTGCTTTTGCGCAGCAATCGGCGCTTTGCGATATCACGAAAGCCTCCTGGATATGGAGCGGCCCGAAACCGGTTGCGATTGGGGAGTGGGAGTGCTACAGTCGCAAGACGTTTGAGCTTTCCGCCAAGCCGGCGAAGGCTGAGGTGCTTATCACCGCCGACAATGTCTATGAGCTGTTTGTAAACGGCACATTTGTCGGCGAAGACGGCGGCTCTGACGCGGTATACTGGAAGTCGGTGGAGTTGTACGATATCACGAAACTGCTTACGGTTGGCGCGAATGTCATTGCGGCGCGGGCGAAGTCGTTAGGCGGGTCCGGAGGATTGCTTATCGCCGTTGGCGCCCTGATGGACAAGGACAATGTCGTGCAGTTGCACAGCGGCGGTGACTGGCGGGCCATGCTTACATATACCGACGGCTGGAACAAGGCCGATCACGACGAAAGTGCATGGAAGCCGGCGGTAGTTTTAGGCGCTAACGGCATGTCGCCGTGGGGGGCGATTTCGTATCCGGGGACTGTCAGTCCGATGAGTCTGATGCGTGTTTCGATGATGGATGTCGGTGCCGATTTTAACTGGCCGGCTGGTATTGTTTTTGTACGCGACTTCGTACCGCTCAAGGAGCCGCAGGACTTTGTCGTGTATGTGTCAGGCTCGCGTGCGTATTTTGAACATGACGCGGCGACGCCGGCGGCGCTGGGACGCCAGCTTTGGAGTCTTGTCCCCGCAAAGCCCGATGGCAAGGCTACGCAGCTTTGCGACGCCGGCTCGGGGGTCATTGGATCGCCGACAGTATCTTATGACGGCAAAACGATCTACTTTTCGATGGTTTCGGATGGTGAGAAGTTCTTTCATATCTATCGAATAGATGCAGACGGCTCGAATCTCCGGGCGCTTACCGACGGGCCGTTCCACGACTATGATCCCGCCGAACTTGCCGACGGGCGGATAGTATTCAGCTCCACGCGCATCGGCAGTCGCGACGAATACCACGGCAATCTTGCCTCGTCGCTTTTTGCGATGAACGCCGACGGGACGGATATCGAGCCGTTGACGTACCACATTGTTGCCGACCGGGAGCCAAAAGTCGCCGCTGACGGGACGGTTGTGATGATACGGGCGGACAATTTTTTCGAACGGGCCAAAGTGGAGACGCGAATCCAGCAGGTTCGCCCGGACGGTACAGGCGGGATGGTCATCTTAGGCGCCGATCGCGAGGCGAT
>JAGHBX010000358.1 GCA_021160785.1 Planctomycetota bacterium
CACTGGCTGGATGTCTCCGCCGGCGGCGAGTGAGCTTTGTTGTCTGAAACGATACTTTACAGGAAAGTCTCAGCCCACTGCTTGACTTGTCGGGCAGTGTCGCTTATAAGATGATTGTAGCTTCACAACAGTAACTTAAAATCCCACTCGCGGGAGTTTACTACCCTCAAGGGTATAATTGACGTCAAAACAAGGAGAACGCAATGAAACTGAAACTGAATCGCCTTACGGTCGGAATTCTGCTGGTTGTCTGTGTCGTCCTGACGATGGGCGCCCTGGAGTCGGGCCCCGGAAAATATCAGATCGCCGCAGGCGAAGCCTGTGTGTGGCTGGTTGACACGGAAAGCGGCAAAGTGTGGGTCAGCGAGAAAAAAGTCGTTGAGACCGATCAAATGTGGACGGCTAATAAGCCCGCCAAATGGTACAGCTACGGCAGCCCCGGCGAAAGCGGCAGTCAGTAAACAGCCTCACTGTCAATAATCATAGCTTGGCGTTGGGTCGGGTGCCGGCAGGCAGGTTCTTGCCCAGGTACGTTGTCATTGTTCCGTAGAGGTGGCGGCGGGTGTTATCGCCCTCCTTGATGGCGTGGGTGCGGTTGGGATAAGACATCATCGAGAAGTACTTGTTGTGTTTGATGAGTTCGTTGGTCAGCGCCAGACAGTTCTGGTAGTGACAGTTGTCGTCGCCGGTGCCGTAGACAATCAGCAGGTTGCCTTCGAGTTGCTTTGCAAACGTAATCGGCGAGCCATCCCTAAAGCCCTCCTCGTTGTCGTCGGGCAGACCCATGTATCGTTCCTGGTAGATCGTATCGTAATATCGCTGGTTGGCGATAAAGGCGACGGCAATCCCCGTGCGGTAGAGATCGGGATACCTGAACATCGCGTTGAGCGTCATCGAGCCGCCGCCGCTCCAGCCCCAGACGCCGATCCGCTCCGGATCGACGAAGGTCCACTTCTTTATCAGTTGGCGCACCGCCGCCGCCTGATCGGCCGAGGCAAGGATGCCGATCTGCCGATAGACGCACTTTCGCCATTGCCGACCGCGAGGCGCCGGCGTCCCGCGATTGTCAACGCTGGCGACAATATAACCCTGCTGTGCGAGCATCCAGTGCCAGAGCTGCTTTTCGTTCTTGCCCGTCCACTTGTCAAGAACCGTCTGGCCCGCCGGCTCGCCGTAGACATAAATCAGCAGCGGATATTTTTTCTGCGGATCGAAGTCCGGCGGTTTGACACACCAGCCGTCTAACTCGACACCATCGCCGATATCCACACGGAAGAACTCGCAGGCAGGCCGATTCAAAGCGGCGATCTTGGCGCGGTATGCCGAGTTGTCTTCGAGCACGCGAACCCGCTCGTGGCCGGGCATACGCACAAGATCGATAACCGCCGGCTTGTCAAAAGCAGAATACGTGTGAAAAGCCCACTTTGCATCGGCCGATATATCGTAGCTGTGAGTTCCCGCCTGATCCAGCGGCGTTACACGCTGGGTCATGCCGCCGGCATCGAGGGCGCTTCGATAGAGATAACGCTGCGTCGGATTTTCCGGCGAAGCAATGTAATAGACCCAGCCGTCGGCTTCGTCGATGCTCTCGACGCTGATGACGTCGAAGTCGCCCGGCGTCAGCAGTTGCGTTTTGCCGCCGTCGGGATGTATGCGGTATATATGACGCCAGCCGTCGCGTTGGCTCGTCCAGATAAAGCTCGCCGCGCCGCCCAGCCACTTGAGGTCATTGTGCACATCCACCCAGGCGTCGTCGCGCTCGACGATCATCACGCGCGGGCGCGACGGCCTCACCTGGCCGAGCATGTCCTTATCCACACAGGACACCATCACATTATTGGTGTTCTGCAGGCGGTTGAGCTGCTGGATAACGATCTTGTTCGTATCGCCGACCCAGTCCATCCTGGGAATGTAGTTGTTGCGGGCGTCGCCCTTCACGGCAAACCATCGCGTTGCACCACCACCTGCGCCGACAACGCCGACCCGACACGCCGAATTCTTCCGGCCGACCTTGGGGTACTGAATCCTGGTGAGTTTCGGGTAGAGCGAATCGGTGTAATTGATCAGCACAAACTCCTCGACGCCTGCGGTATCGAACTGCCAGTAGGCGATAAATCGCCCGTCCGGACTCCAGCGGAAACCGTCGCGCAGACGGAACTCCTCCTCGTAGACCCAGTCCGACGTGCCGTTGACAATGCGATCCGAACCGTCGGTGGTAAGCTTCTTTGTACGCATGCTCTCCAGGTCCTGCACATAGATATTCCGCTTGCAGACATAAGCGACGCGATCGCCGGTGGGGGCGAATTTCGCAAACATCAAAGTCGATTCTTCCGCGTCGCCGCCAAGCTTCTTCAGGTCGCCCGAATCGAGATCGAGCACCCAGTAATCCCCCCTGGTATTCTCCCGCCAGACGCGTTTGGTATTTGTAAATACAAGCAGCTTCTTGCCGTCCGGCGACCATATATAGTTGTCAATCTCCAGCGGCTTTGATTCGCCGGGCGCAGTAAGCCTCTCGGCGGAAACAAGAATCTCGCGATCGCCCGTTTGTGGGTCGTATCGAACAATGTCCTTGCCGTCATCGCAGGTTTCGGACTTCTCCACCGTGGTATAGCCCGAGCCGTCCTTGAGCCATCGCGCAGGCCCGAAGCTCTCAAACTCGAATTCCTCCCCCGTGAATATCCTGTCTAATGTAAGAACGGCCGGATCGTTCGGATCCTCAGCATCCGCCCTGACAGCAACAGTAATACTCAAAACAACAAGAAGAACCAGCGAACAAGTCCTTATCCCTGCAACGCGCAAATGAAACATGTATTGACCCTTCAATGATCCCAAACATATCTGTAGGGTGGGCTCTTAGCCCACCGACCTTACGACGCCAGGCAGGCAGCCTCCACCTCCTCAATAGTCCTCGGGATGGCCTTGCCTAAGATACGACAGCCTCCCTCGGTTACCAGCACGTCATCCTCCAGGCGGATGCCGCCGAAGTCCCTGAATTTCTCGACCTCGTTGTAATCGATATACTCGTCGAATTTCTTTTCCGCCTTCCAGAGGTCGATCAGTTGCGGGATAAAATAGAGTCCCGGCTCGACGGTGACCGCAAAGCCGACCCGCAGTTGCCGCCCAAGCCGAAGCGAGCACAGCCCGAACTGCCCATTGCGTTTGATCATGTCGGTATAGCCCACGTAATCCTCGCCCAAGCCTTCCATATCGTGCACGTCCAGCCCGATCATGTGCCCCAGGCCGCACTGGAAAAACAGCGCGTGCGCGCCGGCGGCGACGGCCTGTTTGACATCGCCCTTCATAAGACCCAGATCCTTAAGACCCGACGCCAGAATCTCACCGGCAAGGAGGTGTATCTCTCTAAACGGCACGCCCGGCAGCATCGCGTTCATCGCGGCGGTCTGTGAGTTTAGAACGATCATGTAGATGTCTTTCTGCCGGTCGGTGAATTTGCCGCTGACGGGGATGGTGCGAGTGATATCGCCGGCGTAATGCAGCGCCGATTCGGCGCCGGAATCGTTAATGATGATGTCGCCGGCCTGCATGACATTGCCGTGGTAGTGGTTGTGAAGCGTCTCGCCGTGCGTCGTGAAAATCGTCGGAAACGACAGCATCGACCCCCTGCCGGCGACGAGCCCGGCCATCAGCCCGGAGACCTCCCTCTCGACGAGTCCCGGCTGACAGGCCTGCATGGCCGCGGTCTGCATGGCGTGGCATATATCAACCGCGGATTCAAGCTCTTCCACTTCCTCGGGCGACTTGACGGATCGTTGTTCAACGACCGCCTTTATCAGTTCGACGGATACATTGTCGTTGATCCGGGCCGCGGGAATCGACAGCAGCCGATGCAGATTCACAATGTTGTCGCCTCGATATTGAGGAAGAAAATGCACCTTTCTGCCGCCCTGTTTAGCTCCTGCTAACGTCTCAGCAAGCCGATCCAGCCCCGCCGTCTCAGTAATCCCGACTGCCTGCCCACGATCGGAAAGTTTCGGCTGCGGACCCATCCAGATGACATCGTCGATCGTGATATCGTCGCCGAAGATAATCTCTTTGCCCTCGTCGATATCGATCAGCCCGACAAGACCGGGGCTGTCCAGACCGAAGAAATACAAGAAGCTGCTGTCCTGCCGGAATTCATACGTGTTATCGGGATAGTTCATCGGGCTCTCGTCGTTGCCCATAATCAGAACAACTCCCGATTGCACCTGTTCGGCAAGTCGTTTTCTTCGATCAATGTAAGTCTCAGATGAAAACATAAAACGATGCTCCTTATTGCCCACTGTTTTCTTCAGTTTGAGCCTGAGTCGTCCTATTCTGCGTAAGCAGGCTCACAACAATCAGCAGCAGGACCGACAACGTTATCGCCGGCAAAACGGCGTCGAGGTCCGAGATTGCCGCCGGCAGCGATTCCTGTATAAAGTTCGCCTCACTCCAGACGATAGCTACTATCACTCCTGCGAGAATCGAAGTAATCGATCCGGCCCGGGTCGCTCTTGGCCAGATTAGCGCCGCGACAAGCGAGGGTGTAATCGATGCTCCGTAGATCGTAAATGCGTAGAGCGCCTTCTCGAAGAAGCCCGTCGATTCGGCAAACAGCCGCGACACGATCCATGCAATTACGCCAAAGACGATGACAAGGACGCGACTGAGGAATATGATCTTCTTCTCACTTGCTTTCGGGTTGATGAAGTTGAGGTAGACGTCTTTTATAAACGTCGTCGCAGGCACCAGCAGGAACGAGTCCGCCGTCGAAATAATGATCGCCACGACTGTCACCATGAAAAGACAGCCCAACGGCAGCGGCATATAGTGTTTGGCGGCAAAAATAAGGATGTACTTTCCATTTTCCGGATCGGGCGTCATGCTTGACGCGATCCAGGCGCAGGCGATGATGAGCAGTTCAATTGCCAATGCCACAAAAATCATCGCGGTAACAGCAGACTTGGCGCCCTTGGCAGAGCGACTGGCGAATATCCGCTGGTACTGGTTGGCGTCGCCCAACACGAGCAGAAATACCGGCAGGCAGTAGTTGATTATCTGCGTCCACGAATAGACCCCCCAAAGCTGCATGTGTTCGGGCCTGTCGCCCATCGCCGCAAAAGAGGCGGTCATGCCTTCCCAACCGCCGGCCTTGAGCCAGTAGAGCGGAAAGGCGATCAGCAGCGAAACGGTAATGATAATACCGGTAACGATATCCATGTACGCCAGGCTCAACAGACCCGCCAACGTGGTATAGATGACGATAAATATCGCCGCGATAATGGTCGCGGTAGCAGCGGTGACTATCGGCTCCCGCAATTGGAGCAGGCCTCCGGCGGGCAGCGATTTGACTATGTAGGCC
>JAGHBX010000602.1 GCA_021160785.1 Planctomycetota bacterium
ATCCGGATGCGTCTGGTAATATGCGAACAACTGCGTCCCGATGAAGAAGAACAGCGCCGAAACCGGCACGTACAGCAGGCCGCCGAGCCAGATGCTCTTTCGCGCCTCCTTGTCCGATTTGGATGCGATGTAACGCTGGATGTAACTCTGGTCGATCCCGAAGTTCTGCAGGTTGATCACCACGCCGTAGACGAGCACCACCCAGAACGTGGGCGCCGCCAGAGACATGCCGAAACTGCCCAGACTGAACTTGTCATGTTCGGCGGCGATTGCGAAAACCTGCCCCGGCCCCTGGGGCATGCCAAAGAGCATAATCAGCGAGCAGACGCCGGCCCCGATCATCAGCACGATCGCCTGGAGAGCATCCGCCCAGATCACCGCCACAATCCCTCCGACGAAGGCATACAGGGTAACCGAGGCGCCGATGATGAGTATGATCGCATAAATGTCCCAGTCCAACAGCACATACAGCGAAAGCGCGATCAGGTACATCACCACGCCCATCCGTGCAAGCTGGGTAAGAAGATAGAACAGGCTCACATAGCCGCGCGCCCAAGGCCCGAACCGTTTCTCCAGGTGGGCATACGCAGAGACTTCGCCGGAGGCGCGATAGTACGGCAGGAAATAATGGACTGCGATCCACGTGGCGATCGGCAGCGACAGGCTAAAGACGAACGGGTTCCAGTTGGTTGCGTACGCCTTGCCCGGCAACGCGAGAAAGCTGATGCTGCTCAGGTACGTCGCAAAGATCGACAGCCCGCACACCCAGCCCGGAAGCGACCGCCCCGCCGCGGTGAAACCCTCGGTGGACCGGCTGCGACGATAAAAATAAAACCCAATCGACATCGTACCGACAAAATACACCGCCAGCACCCCCCAGTCGATAACACTAAAATAGCCTTGCATGCCTTCGTCCTTCTCAAAAAGCCAGCCTTGTTCCGTTTCCACAGTATAGCCGCCAATCAGAAAATGAAAAGCACCGATTCTGTCCCTCTACGTGCTGTTTCCTCGTAAATGTCACCCATCTCCCATTCCACGTCCTTGCCAGGTTCAAGATCAGGTGCTATTATGATGGGCAAAGGGTTCTGCTGGAGACCGACAATTCGGACAATAACGAGCGGGCGTTTGTTACAAGTGAGTTAAAGACTGCATGCCTTTAGTTCACCGCGCACAGACTCGTATTTTTAATGTGTGATTGGTGTTATTACAATCGGGAGGAAGCCAGATGAGTAGATGTTTTGTGTCCTGCGGCGTATTCGGTGCTCTATTGGTTTGCACGGTTTTTTCGTCGGTTTTATTTACGCCGCTTCATGCCGCTCCCGCCCGGGACAGACGCGGCGATGCAGGAAAAAGGCTTCAACTCAAGGCATATCCCGGACACAAGCCCGTTATTGACCCGCAGGGAAAAGGCATCGGCATTTCGATCTTCCAGTCGAGCCACTGGGATGTTGCGGGCATCGAGATAAAAAACGCCCGCCAGCGGGGAGTGAGCCTCAACGAATCCAAAGAGGTTACGCTGCACGATGTTGGCATCCACGACTGCTTCATATATAACCAGACCACGGCATTCTCAGCGGACGGTTTTCCCGGTAGAAGAGCCGGTGGCGGCATCAAGTACAAGCACGCATCTCGAATTCCTGATGCATTCTTTCGCGTCCACCACAACGTGTTCAGGAACCTGAGCTTTTTCGCATTCGGGTCGGGAACGGCCAATACGCATTTTCACGACAACGTTATCGCAGGACCGGCGGGCATAAGCAGCAGGGATTTCGGCGGGGTGACACATCAGGTCAACCAGGTCTTCGAGAACAATCGTATTTATGGCGCGTGGGGTTTCGCCATGAACCCGACGATGCGCTGGCGAAACGATAAATTCCCGGACGATCCTAAGAATATTGTCTTTGGAAACAACGTGGTCTATGACACCGCAAAGGCCTGGTCCAAAGAACGCGGTATCATAATGATCGGCACGTACATGTCCGATGAGGTCTACAAGGCCGTTGCAAAGGAACTGCACTTGGCAGGGAACTCGTATTACAACCCGAACACCGCCGTTCAGTTCAACATCGCGGCAGGTTTCAACTATAAAGAGGGGTATGCCTCCGGCGGGATTTATGCTCTTAAAGAATGGCAAAACAAACTCGGTTACGACAACGATTCAATCGAAGACGATACGTTCGAACTCGACTGGCGCCATGCCGTTAATCCGGTGAGGTGATTAGGGTTTGGTTTGGTTGGGTTGGGGTGTGTTTTTTGTTGTTTTCGACAGGACCGGGGGCGGGGTGTGTATGTCTCTGTAGTCGCCTAATGTTGCGAATAGTGTGCTCATTATGCTCAGCCAGTAATATCTCCCCTTGGCGGTCAAGACGATATTGCCGTTGCGAAAGACTGCGGAGCGTGTGACGAGAAGGAACAGCAATTCTTTCCAGAGATGCAGCACGAAGTGTTTACCGTATTTGGCCTTCATGGCCGAGAGACTGGTGCTGCCGGTGAGCAGTTTTAGCAGCAGGCCGAAGCGCATCTTCTCGACGGGCGAGAAGTTGCGTATTGAAAGCACGGGCGATCTGTCTTCCTCTATCATCCGGATATACTCGGGTATGGAAAACGTATTGAAGCAGAGCGCGCCGTTTACGTAACCCATCGAGCCGGCGCCGAGACCGGCGTAGTCGTCGTGGCTGACCGGGTACTCGTCGATCAAGCCCGGCCTGTTCGAGAAACACCAGACGGATTCGGCATTGTAGGTGTCTGCCAACTCCTCCGTGAGCATATCGTACAATCGCCTCTCTCTGCGAAAGTTCATCCGGCCGCAGCTTGTGGCGATCTGCTGCTTCCTGGACTTTGAGATTATCAAGGGGTACCAGGTTACCTGATCGGCCTTGATTTCCTTGATGATCCTGACATCGGCCGTGAGCATTTCGGCGGTCTGGTTGGGGAAATTGAAGATCATGTCAACGTTCAAAGTATCGAACATCCCGACAACGGAGGATAGCTTTTGGCGTATCTGTTGTCCTGAGCCGTACTTGTCATATCGCTGGACACTCTTCAATACGCGATCGTCAAAAGACTGCACCCCGACGGAGAGACGATTGGTGCCGATGTCCTTCAGGACGGCAAGGATATCGTCGGTCAGGTGGCTGGGGTTGGTCTCAACGGAAACCTGGTCGATGGGCCAAAGGCTTTTTGCGTGCAAGACAATATCGGCCAATTTGTCCGGCACAATCGTGGGAGTGCCCCCGCCGACGTAGATCGAGTTGAAACGGTAACCAAGATTGTGGTAGGTGTTTATCTCCTTCTTCAAGGCGTCAAAATAGGCTTTCGCCAAGGAAGGCTCGAACTTGACCCTGAGAAATGAACAGAAGGGGCATAGCTCTTCGCAAAAAGGGATGTGGATATAGAGCAGATATTGGGCTTTGCTGTCCGGTTGCGGGGGCGAATACACCGAAGAGCCTTTCGGGGTCAAATAGCGCCGTGTCAGACGCGCCGCATGTATTCTCAGGAGTATCTCGGTAAGCATCGATTTATCACCACCTGTAACTGGACCGGCGAACTACCTTATCAGGTCGTATCGTAGTCAAGGCGCGAGCGAAACGCAATGTTTTTTTGCCCGAATTGAGCAGATTGGGCCGATTTTGCGAGAAGACAGCCGATTATTTTGACTTCAACAGGACTATAGCGGGATATTGCCGGGTTTCATCAGTTTTTTGCACTTGACAAAGGTAGCCCTCCTCTATTATCATTGGGCTGTTTTCCGGTTCGATTTCTACACGAATCGCGGAACAAGTTGCTTGGGGCGCACGTTCAATAAGAGAGCAGGCAGCATTTGAACAGGATGAGGTTGCGGGCGAGTAATCCGTCTTGGTGAGGTTGTTATGCGCCTCCTTTTTATGTGGATACGTGTGTATCAAGCGGAAACTGATGTTCGGGCATTTTATGAGAGAACCTGTCGCAAATGATAGCTAAAAACAGAGCATTTCCCGGTGGCTACAGATTCAAGCATTTCCAGGGCCGCCCGCAGGACAAATTGATCAAGGCGGCGATACCGGCGATGGTAACAATCCCTCTGATGCAGGGGTTTGGCGATGAAGTCGCTGCTGTAGTTGGGGCAGACGACAAGGTTGCCGCCGGGCAGACAATAGGAAGAGATGATGAGTCGATATCCAGTCCGGTTCATTCGTCGGTAAATGGCAAGGTAGTCAATATAGGCAAAATAGACTATCTCGGCAACGAGACAACCGCAATCACCATCGAATCGGACGGGACAGAGGGCTGGCAGTCGTTAGAGGGCTGTTCGGCGGCGTGGGACAACCTGTCCATCGAGCAGATAGAGAAACTCGTATATCTTTCCGGTGCATCGGGTGCGGGCCGTGACGGCATTCCGACCGGGTTCAACAGTTCCATAATCTCCCCTGACGAAGTCGAAAATGTCATTATACACGGTGTGGAATCGGAGATGTTCGCGGTGTCTTCGGGTTTGTTGCTGAAGGATGACAACCTGTCGCACTTTGCCGAAGGAACGAAGATACTCAGGAAGATGCTGCCCCATGCCGCGTTCAGCATTGCTCTGAACAGCGAATGCAAGAGTCTCATCACCGACGTCTCCGGGGCATTGGCGGATAATGACTGGTGCGATGTCCGGGGTCTGGAGCCCAGGTATCCTGCCGATTACGATGAAGTGCTCGTCTCGGCGGTATTGGGCCGGGAGTTTCCGGTCGGGCACCTGGCGGCCAACATCGGCGTCATCGTATTGGATATTCAGGCGGTGCTTGCGGTTTACGACGCGGTTGTCGCCGGCAAGGCCGTCATCGAGAGGACAATCGCGCTGGCCGGGCCGGGCTTTAAGGAAAATCTGCATATCAGTGCCCGTGTCGGGTCGCCGGTTCAGCATATTATTGATGGAATGGTAAAACAGGACGCCGATCTTCGGTTCCTGCGAAACAGTTGCCTTACCGGTGAAGCGCTTTCGGACTTGTCGATGCCGGCGGATCGAACCTGTGGCGCAATCATCGCCGTCGTCGAAGGAAACAATCGCGAGATGTTTGCTTTCGTTCGGCCGGGTCCGAGGAAGGATTCGTATTCGCGAACGTTTCTGTCGCTGCTGTTTGGCAGCGAGAAAATTACGAAGCTCTGCGAAACAAATCTCCGCGGCGAAGAAAGGCCCTGCATATCCTGCAACTACTGCGTGGAAGTGTGTCCGGTGTCGTTGATGCCGCATTTGCTCTTTCGCCATGTCGAGCGGGAGATCATTGACGAAAAGTTACTGAAATACGGAATATACGATTGCATCGAATGCAATTTGTGCACATACGTGTGTCCGTCGAAAATCACTTTGGGGCAATGGATCAAGGACGGCAAAGCCAAACTGATCGACGAAGGGCTCCCCTGTCCCCAGCCCAAATTCGCTCTCAAGGGACTTGAAGAAGACGAGGATGCCAAATAGAAACAGCCCGTGGACCGGGACTCACTACCGATACGGCGATACCGATTGAATACAGAGGTGCTGAATAGATGAAAGTTATCAGATCGTTGTTAGACAAATTATATGAGGTACCCGGCTTGCAAAGGTACAAGCCCATTATCGGGGCGGCCGACGCGATCCTGTATGGGACCAACGAGACGACCCATGCCGCTCCGCATGTCGTTGACAATATAGACATCAAGCGGTACATGTCGTTTGTGATTCTTGCGCTTCTTCCGGCGGTGGCGGCGTCGGTGTACTTTTTCGGCTTTCGCGTCATAGCGATTATAATGGTGTCATATATGGCTGGCGGCGCGGTCGAAGTGATATTTGCGATGGTCGGCAAGCATGACATCCACGAGGGGTTTTTGATAACGGGTTTGATTTTTCCATTGGTGCTGCCGCCCACCTGTCCGTTGTGGGTTGTGGCGATCGGCGTTGTGTTCGGCACGATGTTCGGCAAGGAGATGTTCGGGGGCACGGGCAGGAATATCTTTAATCCCGCGTTAGTGGGCAGGTTGTTTATCACGATCGCGTTTCCGGCGATAATGTCGGCAAATTGGCAGCAGCCTTTTGATTACAGTCTCGAGACCGACGCCACAACAGTTGCGACGCCCCTGGGAAAATACAAGAGCACGGCGATGGCCGGCGAGGTGAATCCCACCGTGGTCGAGTTCAAGGAGGACGAGGCCAACAAACAGGTCCTGTTTACAAGCGCCGCGGCGGTGGAGAAATGCACGCTGAATCCCGAATCCAAGTTTGACGGGGTCAAAATTTATTGCGTGGGCAACGGCGCCTATAAAAAGGCCGCCAAACATAAGAGAATAGAAGAAAGCAACCTGACCCGGTTGTTTTCATACGGCGATCTTCTTGTCGGCAAGGAACCCGGCAGCATGGGTGAGACGTGCAGGATCGTTATCATCTTAGGCGGGATATTCCTGATGTTCGCCAAGGTCAGCAACTGGCGGATTCCTGTTTCTTACCTGGGCACAGTCTTTGTATTGGCCCTGGTCGGGCATCGGTTCCTGCCCCAGGATATCGCACCGCCGGTGTTCCAGATCTTCGCCGGCGGGCTTATGTTCGGGGCTATGTTCATGGCTACCGACCCGATTACCTCGCCCTTTACAAAGGCGGGCAAATACTGCTTTGGCGTATCGTGCGGCGTTTTGACCGTTCTTATACGCAGCTTTACCGGATACGTCGAAGGCGTTATGTTCAGCATCGTAATCATGAACGCCTTTACTCCGCTTATCGATCAGATTGTCTTAATGTTCAAATACAGGCCGGCGAAAACATGAAAGAAAAAATAAAGATGATCGTGTTCATTCTTGTCCTGGGGTCAGTATTGACGGCTGCGCTGGTGAGCGTCGACGCCTTCACGGCTCCTTATATCAAAGCAAACACGAGAAAGAAACTGCAAGAGAGTATCCTGAAGGCGGCGGATATTGCTTTTACCGAGGAGACTCTGGAAGAGGTTTTTTCCAAAGAAATGGAGGAAAGGCTCTTTCCTGAATCGCTCCAGGTAAAAGGCGCCGGCCAGGAGGACAAGAAGAAGTTTTATGTCACCAAGGCCGGCGATTACATTTTCGAATACCGCGGCTCGGGATTGCAGGATGAGATTTACGGGGCTATCGCTTTCAAGCCGGACCTGAAGACGATCAAAGGAGTGACTATTGTCTCACAGAAAGAAACACCCGGCTTAGGGGGCAGAATTGGCACGCAGGACTTCCTTGACAGGTTCAGGGGAAGGAAGATTTTCCCCGAGCTTAGAATTACAAAAGCGGGTAAAGCAAAGGGCGAAAACGAGGTGGACGGATTGACGGGAGCGACCTTGAGTTGTAACGCGTTCGAGGAATTACTGAACAGCGAATCGCATAAATACATAAAAGCTATCAATGAAAGCATAAAATAATGTTTCTCAAGAAGTACTTAGGCGCTGACGGTTACAAGATACTGAAGTTGGGGATCACGCGCGATCACCCGATATTCGCAGTTGGGCTGGGGATATGTTCGGCTTTGGCGGTGAGCAACACCGTTGCAAACGCCATCGCGATGGGTGCGGGTGTAACTTTTGTCCTTGTTGCCACGGCGGTGATCATCTCGTCTCTCAGATCGATGATCCCGCAGCGGGCGAGAATCATCACGTACATGATTACTATTGCGTCGTTTGTGATCATCGTTCAGATGTTCCTGGATGCGTTTTCGCCGACGATCAGTGAGGCGCTGGGCCCTTATGTTGCGTTGATCATTACCAACTGCATCATCATGGGCCGGGCCGAAGCGTTTTATGTGACCAACGGCGTGCGTCTTTCGGTCATCGACGCCGTCAGCAACGGGATAGCCTACACGTACACGCTTGTTGCTATCGCCGTTGTGCGTGAGATTCTGGGTTTCGGAACACTGTTAGGATTTCAGGTCACGCCCGACGGCTGGCCGAAGTGGGTGGTGATGTCCATGGCGCCGGGGGCGTTTTTCCTTTTGGGGGTCGCCATATGGATCTCCAAAACGATAACGGAAGGCGGTAGTGAGGAAGAAGAGGAATAACAATGACACATGCGATAACCATATTCATAGCGGCTATTCTTACTCATAACATCGCGCTGACATACCTGCTTGGGATGTGTCCCTTCGTGTCCCTGTCCCGCAGCACCAAGACCGCCTTCGGCATGAGTGTCGCGGTGATCTTCGTGGTGACTTTGACGGCGGCGATCAACTGGCCCATCTATCATCTGATACTGGTTCCGACAGGCAGCAAGCTCATTTACTACATCGTTTTCATTATTGTCATCGCGGCGACGGTTCAATTAGTCGAGATGATCATGGAGCGTTTCTTCCCGCATCTTCAGTCGGCCTTTGGGATATTCCTTCCGCTGATCACGGTAAACTGTACGGTTTTGGCGGTATCGGTTCTCATGGTATTACGAACGTACTCATACGGCATGACGCTTGTATTTGCGTTCGGCTCGGCGGTGGGGTGGATGCTGGCGATCATGATTGTGGCCGCTATCAACGAGAAACTCAAACTGGTTGGGAATGTTCCGAAAGGGCTTCAGGGCGCCGGGATTATAATGATTATCGCCGGCATTATTGCCCTGGCGTTTCTGGGTTTCGGCGGAATGGTTGACGTAAAATAAAATGAGGCTGTGATATTCGATGATCTTCGTACCTGTATTAGTAATCAATCTGATTCTCCTGGTAATCACGATACTGCTTTCCATTGCCGACCGGCTGCTCGTCAGCTACGGCGAGTGCAAAATCACCGTTTATCATGAAGGCGAATCCAAAGAGTTCAGCGTTGACGGCGGAGGCTTCCTGCTTTCGGAACTCACCTCGCACGGGTACAACATACCATCGTCCTGTGCTGGCAAGGCAAGCTGCGGTTTTTGCAAAGTGCAGGTCCAGAAAGGCGGCGGGCAGATACTGCCTACCGAAGAAATCTTCATGAGCAGGGAAGAAAAGCTCAGCGGAATAAGGCTGTCCTGCCAGGTGAAGGTCAAAAATGACATAGATATTTTCATCCCCGACTTTCTCACGACGGTCCGGGGCATTGTCAAGAACAAGACCTACGACCCGAAACTCCGCTGGAGGTTCATTAAGGACGGCCAGGAGAGTTTCGTTCCGGAAAAACGGCTTATCAAGCTGGACCCGAGGGATGAAACAGCGGTTGATGCGATTCTTGACGAGTTCGAAGGCATGAGAGGCTCGCTTGTGCCCATCCTGCAGAGGATCAACACCACGTTCAATTATCTCCCGGAGCCGGTCCTGTGGCGCACCGCAAAGCGGCTGCACGTGCCGATGAGCAGCATTTACAGGTTAGCAACGTTCTACAATGCCTTCAGCCTCGAACCGAAAGGCAAGAACATCATTAAGGTTTGTATGGGAACCTCATGCTATGTCAAGGGGGGGCAGCGGATACTCGACTCCATGCAGAATAAGCTCGGCGTCGAGGTCGGCGGCAACACCGAGGACATGAATTTCACGTTAGAGACGGTCAGTTGCATCGGTTGTTGCGGCCAGAGCCCGGTAATTTCCGTCAATGACAATATTTATGGGTATTTCAAGCCAAAGATGATAGACGAAGTATTACATGAATACTGCAAGAAGGAGTTGGAAAAATCGCAAAGCTAAAACCCGAAGATTTGGATAAGATCGCCCAGCGGATGAAGAAGACTCTCCACATCCGCGAAGGTGAAGGCGCCGCCAGGGCAAAGATTGTCGTTCACATGGGAACATGCGGTATCGCCGCAGGCGCTCGTGCTGTAATGGCTGCATTAGTGCAGGAAGTCGAAAAACGAGACCTGCAGGATGTGCTGGTCAACATCTCCAGTTGTGCCGGGCTGTGCAGCCGCGAGCCGATGATGACCGTTGAGATGGCGGAGAAACCGCCCGTCAAGTATGTCGACATGACAGCCGAAAAGGCCGTCGAAGTCCTGGAAAAGCACGTCCTTGCCGGCGAGATCGTCAAAGAATACGCCCTGACGACCGGTAATGAAAGAGTTATGTAAAGCGTTTGCTTAGGTTTTCCCGATCAGGACACATGGCCAGAGCCTGATCAGAAGTATTAGGAGCGAAGTGATATGGCTCATCGTTGTCATGTAATAATTTGTACATGTACCAACTGCATCTCCAATGGTGCGCTCAAAATAAAAAACGCCCTCGAAGCGGAACTGGCGAAAAGAGAACTCGAAGATGACATTCGGGTCGTTCAAACCGGTGCAAGCGGACTGTGTGTGAACGGTCCGGTTCTCATGGTTCAGCCTGACGGGATCTTTTATCAGCGTCTTACCGAAGAGCACATACCGAATCTGGTGGAAGAGCATTTTCTCAAGGGCCGGCCCGTAAAGAGCCTGATGTACATGCCCGCGGGAGAGGATACTCCCATCCCCAAGCTGCGGGACATTCCGTTCTTCAAGGACCAGAGGTTAATTGCGCTTAGGAATCGCGGGCTGATCGATCCGGACAGCATCGACGAATACATCGCCAATGACGGATACAAGGCGCTGGCGAAAGTCTTAGGGGACATGAAGCCCGAAGCGGTTGTCGAAGAGATTGAAAAGTCCGGTCTGCGCGGCCGGGGCGGTGCGGGCTTTCCCACAGGGAGGAAATGGGGATTCTGTCGAAATTATGCAATGAAGCAGCGACAGGAGAACCCGGATTCGGCTTGTTATATTATATGCAACGCCGACGAGGGCGACCCCGGCGCTTTCATGGACCGGAGCATTCTCGAGGCCGATCCCCATTCCATCATCGAGGCAATGGCTATCGGCGCCTATGCAATGGGTGGAACCCATGGATACATTTATGTCCGGATAGAGTACCCGCTTGCGATTCGCAGAATTCACAAGGCGATCGAGGATGCTCGCCAATACGGCTTGTTGGGCGATGATATCCTGGGCAGCGGATTCAGTTTCGATCTTACGGTGTTCGAGGGCGCAGGCGCCTTCGTCTGCGGGGAAGAAACCTCGCTCATCCACTCGATCGAAGGCATGACTCCGGAACCTACTCAGAAACCGCCCTTCCCCGCCGAGTCGGGCCTGTGGAAGAGCCCGACCAATATCAATAACGTCGAGACGTGGGCTAACATCGCGATGATCATCAACTGGGGCGCCGACTGGTTCAGGGAAATCGGTACGGAAACCAGCCCGGGAACAAAGGTGTTTTCATTAGCGGGCAACATCAATAACGCCGGTCTCGTCGAGGTACCCATGGGAATCACGCTTCGCGAGATGGTCTATGATATCGGAGGCGGTATCCCTTATGGCAAGAAGCTGAAGGGTGTCCAGACGGGCGGTCCTTCGGGAGGAGTTATCCCCGTGAGTCTTCTCGATTTGCCTATTGATTATGAGCGTCTCAAAGAGACCGGCACCATCATGGGCTCCGGGGGCATGATTGTCCTGGATGAAGATACGTGCATTGTTGACCTTGCCAAGTACTTTCTCAAGTTCACAAGCGACGAATCGTGCGGAAAGTGCTCCTCCTGCCGTGAAGGTGCTGCAGCCCTTTATGAGATTCTTGAAAAGATCTGCAGCGGCAAGGGCGAGATGAGCGACCTTGAGCTTCTGGAAGAGATTTCCTATGCCGTCAAGGACGCTTCAATGTGCGGCCTTGGTCAGACCCTGCCGAATCCGGTCCTGAGTTCGCTGCAGTACTTCAGGGACGAGTACATCGAGCACATCAAATACAAAAGATGCCCGGCGGGGGTCTGCAAGAAGATCATCTCCTCTGCCTGCCAGCATGCCTGTCCGCTCGATCAGGATGTGCCCTGCTATATCGGGCTGATCGCCCAGAAGAAATACGAAGAAGCCATAAAGGTTGTCCGGCAGAAGAATCCGCTCCCCGGGATCTGCGGGAGAGTGTGTACTCACCCGTGTGAATCCAAATGCAAGGCGGGCGCCGGCGGTTCCAGGGCGATTAACATCAAGGCCCTGAAGCGATTCCTTGCCGATTACGAAATGCAAAAAGGGATCGTAGTGGATATATCGCCCAAGCCCGCAAATGGCAAGAAGGTGGCTGTTATCGGTTCAGGCCCGGCGGGATTGTCCTGCGGCTACTATCTTGGGCTGGAAGGATACGAGGTTGTTATATTCGAATCGCTGCCTGTCGCCGGTGGAATGTTAGCGGTGGGAATCCCCAGGTACCGGTTGCCGCGCGAGATACTGGATTATGAAATAGAGATCATCAAGAAGGCGGGCGTGGAGATACGCACCAACACCAAAGTCGGCAAGGATGTCCAGTTCGAGGAAATACAGACCGACTATGACGCGGTGTTTGTCGCCGCCGGCGCTCATGCGGGACTGAAACTCGGCATACCGGGCGAGGACACACCGGGTGTTATGGACGCAGTCGAGTTTCTCAGAAAGGTCGGGCTTGGTGAGGACGTCGAAATCGGCTCGAAGGTTGTCGTCATAGGCGGCGGAAATGCGGCGATCGATGCGGCAAGAACGGCAAAACGCCTGGGAAAAGATGTGAAGATATGCTACCGCAGGACCCGCGGCCAGATGCCGGCGATCCCCGAGGAGGTTGAAGAAGCGATCCACGAAGGCGTGGAGATCGAGTATCTGGTCGCACCGGTTAAGGCCGTCGCCGCCGGCGGGAAACTGGCCGCTGTCGAATTTCAGAGGATGGAGTTAGGCGATTTCGACAAGAGCGGCCGACCAAGACCGGTGCCGATTGAAGGGTCCCGGTTTACCACCGAAGTCGATACGTTGATTCCTGCGATCAGCCAGGCACCGGACATCTCTTCTCTGGTGGGCGACGGCAAGCTGGCGATCACCAAGTGGAACACCATTGGCGTCGACACCGAAACATTCTATACAGGGGTCGAAGGCGTATTTGCCGGCGGCGATGTCGTCACCGGTCCCGACACGATAACGACTGCACTGGCTCACGGCAAGATCGCCGCTTCGATGATTGACAAATACATCAAGGGCGAGCAGCTTACGAGGGAATACAGCGTTACACGTCCCGTCAGACGCGTTGAAGCGGTGGAATTGACGGAAGAGGAGATCGAGACGATGACGGAAGCTGAGATTCCCGTTATTGGCGTAGAGAAGAGGGAGTTGAACTTTGACGAAGTCGAGCTTGCCTTCGAAGAAGACGCGGCCGTCAAAGAAGCCAAACGGTGTTACAGATGCGATCTCGAAGTCGAAGAAAGTGATTGACGGGAATTTAAGATGGATTTGCATATCCATACGCGCCTTTCTCCATGTACCGAGCCGGAGATGACACCGCAGGCGATAGTCCGGCGTGCGAAGGAGCAGGATTTGGACGCGATTGCAGTCTGCGATCACAACTCCGCCGAAAATGTCGGGCCGCGACGGATAACTGTTTGACGATTATGGAAGATTTATCGCTGCACATACTTGATATCGCAGAAAACGCCATGCGGGCTGGCGGAAAAAGGTTGGTGATAGAGATCATCGAGAACGAAGGCGATGACAGGTTGACGATTCGTATCGAAGACGACGGTAGGGGAATGGACGCCCAGACGCTCAAAGAAGCGACGAATCCGTTTTTTACCACTAAAGGCGGCAAGAAAGTCGGATTGGGGCTGTCGCTGTTCGCCCAGGCGGCCCGGCAGACCGGCGGAGAGTTGACGATAGAGTCCAGTGAAGGTGTGGGCACCGAGGTAATCGCCGTGTTCAGGCCCAGCCATCCGGACATGAAGCCTATAGGCGATATCGCCGAAACCATGGCGATCCTGATTGCGGGCAACCCGGCGGTAAGGTTTGTCTTCGATCACAAAACGGCGGAAAGTCATTATCATTTCGACTCTTTCGAGTCGGATTGAGATTGGCGGTGGAGCCCTTGAACAAGGGTGAATATTTTCGTAGAATACAGGAGACCCTGATTTTTTTTGGGATTTGTTTTTATGATTAACTTTAAATTGAATGACAAGCAGTTGCAGGTTGAAGAGGGTACGACGATTCTCCATGCGGCTCAGGCCGAGGGGGTAAAGATACCGACGTTGTGCTATCACAAGGATCTGACTCCCTACGGCGCCTGCAGGCTGTGCATGGTTGAAATAGTCGGCAGCGGCAGGCCCGGTCTGGAAGCGGCGTGCGTTTTCAAGGTCACCGAAGGGCTCGAAGTCAAAACAGATACCGACAGGGTCAAGAGCACGAGGAAGATCGTTTTTGAACTTCTGATGGCTCGCTGTCCCGATGCCGAGAAAATCAAGGAACTGGCCGCCGAGTGGGGTATAACCGAGACACGGATCAAACTCAAGAAGAAGGAAAACTGCATTCTGTGCGGTCTGTGCGTTCGCGCCTGTGCCGAGGTCAGCGAGAGATACGCCCAGAGTTTTTCCGGCAGAGGCGTAACCAGAACGGTG
>JAGHBX010000089.1 GCA_021160785.1 Planctomycetota bacterium
ATTGATAACATTTTAGCCACCTGTGGCACGGGCCTCCGTCACCAATCCCATTCCAACATCTTAGTCCTGCTCAACCAGTTCGTCGGCATACACCTCCTCCTCGTCATACTCATCATCCTCATCATCTTCTTCGTCGTCAGCTTCCTCATCGGCATCAGCGTCGTCGGCCTCATCATATTCTTCGTCGTCGCCCTCGGCGAGGTCCTCGCCGCTGGCGGTCGCCTCAATCGTCATCTCCTTCTTCATCTCCTCGTACTCGGCTAACGTCATCGTCACCTCGCGGGCCTGGCTGCCCTTGTATTCGCCAAGGATACCCGAAGCGCCCATCATCTCGATGATCCGCGAAGCACGTGCATAACCGATACCCAGCCGGCGCTGCAGCAGCGAAACACTTCCGCGCTGCGTTTCCAGCACGACCTGAACAGCATCCTCGAAAAATTCGTCCGACGCCATCATCGACGTGTCGATCCGATTAAGCTGCATCAACTCAGGATGGAACTGGGGCTCTGCGACCTCCTGGAGGAACCTGACGACATTTTTCACTTCCCGGTCGTCCACGAAAGCGCCCTGGGCACGAATAAGATCACTCGTGCCGGGCCTCATGAACAGCATATCGCCCTGGCCCAAAAGCGTCTCGCCGCCGTTTTGATCGAGAATAATCCGGCTGTCCATTCGCGATGCGACACGGAATGCAATCCGCGACGGCATGTTCGACTTGATCAATCCCGTCACCACCGTCGCCTGCGGTCGCTGCGTGGCGACGACAAGATGGATGCCGACCGCGCGGCTCTTCTGGGCCAGACGCACAATATACGCCTCGATCTCTTTGCCCGCGGTCATCATCAGGTCCGCCAATTCGTCGATGATAATCACGAGATGCGGCATCATCTTGGGGATCTTGGCTTCCTCTTCGGCGGTCGTCGGTTCGAATCGCGCGATGATCTCCTCGGGCCCGAGCTTGTTATACGACGCGATATTCCTGACCTTGGCCTCGGCGAGAAGCTCGTATCGCTCGTCCATCTTGGTCGTCGCCCACTCCAGAATCTGCTCGGCGCGCTTCGTATCCGTCACCGTCGGACACATCAAATGCGGAATCGACTCGAATGCCGCCATTTCCACCATCTTAGGGTCGATGAGAACCAGCTTGACCTCGTCGGGCCGTTTCGTCAGAAGAATACTCGTCACGATCGTATTGATACACACGCTCTTGCCCGAACCGGTCGTACCGGCGATGAGCAGATGAGGCATCGCCGCCAGGTCGGTAACCAGCACCTCGCCCGACGAACTCTTGCCCAGGAAAAGCGGAATATACATTCGCTCGGGCCTTGAGCCGGCACGCATAATCAGATCCTTGATGCGCACGATCTCACGCTGGGTGTTCGGCACTTCAATACCTATCGTATGTCTGCCCGCAAGCGGCGCGACCACCCGCACGGAACCTGCGCTGAGCGCCCGGGCCATGTCGTTGGCAAGATTCGATATCTGGCTGACCTTGATGCCGGGGGCAAGCTCCAGTTCGTACATCGTGATCGCAGGACCTGGTTCGGCGTTTACAACATGCGCATTTACACCGAACTCACTGAGCAACTCCTCGAGCACGCGTGCCTTTTGCCCCACCATCTTTTCCTGAACCGCCGCAAACCCGCGCTGCGAATCCTTGAGCAACTCCAGCGACGGCAGTTCATAATCCTCGTAACTCTTGGGCACGTAAGGCTTCATCGGCCTCGATCGCGACGCGCCTACCTCGATTTTGGTCTTTTTCTTCTTGTCTTTGACGGCAGACTTTCGCCTGCTCTTCTTTTTGGGCTCGGACTCGGCGTGCAGCTTTTCCTCCAGTGCCTCAGAAACGGCCGGGTGGTCTTCGTGTTCCAGTTCGATGAACCCGCCAACGTCGTGATAGTCTACTTCTCGACTGGGCCTTGCCCTCCTTAATCCGCCCCGCGACGTACGCATCGCCGTCGCCAGGCCTTCAACCTGCTGCTTCTGCCTGGCGCTGAGCCGCTTCCAGATATCGGCCATCTCCCGCGAACGCTCCTTTGCCGCCGACAAGGCCGGGACCGCAAAACCAAACAACCGCCCCGCCCCGCGACCAATGGCGCAAAGCAAAGCAACAACCACCGTGTCCGCCAACAGAACCGCGCCCACAATCCACGTGCAAAGCACCAGGATCACAGTGCCCAGTTTCGCCACATACCGGGCAAGAAACGACCCGGCGGTAATACCTAATATGCCGCCGTTTCCCTCGATGAAACCGCCGGAAGAATAAGGCCAACTCTCTCTCGCCGGCCACAACAGATACCATGTGCATGAAACCGCCAGGACCAGCAGGCACAAACCGAACAAACGAAGCGCCGGCTGTGTGATCTTGACGCCGCCAAGACTCGCCGCCAGCACCCATCCCACGGAAATCAACAGGACAAAAACGCCCGGGCCAAGGTAGTACAGCAGGTAATATGCACAATAAGCCCCCACCGAACCGCACCAGTTCGCCGGCGGATCCTGCGTCGGGAACACCTCGCGGCTGGGCGCATCCCATATACTGAAGCTCATGCAACTGCAAAGCAGCATGATACAGGCGGCAAGGGCAAACCCCTTTAACGCAATACCGTACAACTGTTTCTGCTTCAATTCACAAAGCCTTTCCCGCCAAAACAAAGACGCACGCACCGCCGGAACCCTGTCCGCAACGTTGGCGCACATTGTTTTATCGGCATCTACACCCCTTTTCCTGTAGTACGCCCCCCATAGACATCCCCCCGGTAGAATTATCAGACCATCCCCGGTCGTAAGGTTATTACACCGGTCCCGGCAAGCAATCGCATATTGGGTGGAGGGTGCGAAAGACCAGATGACAACGTGAATATGTGTGTTGAACTACATCCCTTGTCGGCGAGGCCGAAAGGGGCGGCAAAACCTCATCCCTGACAGGTTTAGATATTTTACTGCTGTGTGATTTCGTCCTGGGGCGACTGGATGTTGGCGCCCGGAACCTCAACAATAATCCCCAGACGACCTAACTCACCGGCAACATCCGGCTGGTAAGGATCCAGCTCGAAACTCCGACGCAGGTTAGCTTCGGCCCTGGAACGATTGCGCTGGGTTACATAATAGAGCCCAATCCGCTTATAGACATCCGCTGAGTCCGGGGCAAGAGCCAGCGCCTCGCT
The DNA here is from genome assembly GCA_021160785.1 of Planctomycetota bacterium. Classification (GTDB taxonomy): domain Bacteria; phylum Planctomycetota; class Phycisphaerae; order Sedimentisphaerales; family Anaerohalosphaeraceae; genus B28-G16. The sequence goes on from JAGHBX010000089.1 coordinate 3,168, forward strand.
GTGGCATTTCAACGCATAATCGTCGAAATACTCCTTCTCAAACGCCTCGGCCAACCCCAACAGCATATCCGCCGAAAGAGTCGCCCTGTCAATGGCGGCGGCGGCGACCTCTTTGGACCCGGCCTCATCGCCCTTGTCCATGAAGACCTTTACCAACGATGCTTCGGCATCCCACAGAACCGGGTCAAAACCAATCGCGATACGGTACTCCTCCTCGGCCTTTCTCCACAGACCGGCGGCATGATAGATACGTCCCAGTTCGTAATGCGCCTGCGGGCTCTCATACTTGGCGGCGATCTGACGACGCAGCACCTCTGTTCTCTGCTGGGCAGTCATGATCTCCGCCGGCG
>JAGHBX010000151.1 GCA_021160785.1 Planctomycetota bacterium
ACAGTGGTCTCCTTAAAATGTTCAAATGTTCGCTGGAAATTACCTTTTTCTTCCCCATCTGGGATTTTCCATATAACATTATACACATCAGCCCAGCTATCCCGATGTATCGGGACTGAGCCTCTTTTCGGATAGAATATCACATTACTCTCAACAATTCAAGGTTTCCAGCAATACTTGGCATTAACCATCCCCAATGCCCGCCGGCTTCAATCGATGGATAGGCTATGCGATACTGATGGATATGGCACGAGGGAGGGAGGTGACCGACCGAATCGAGAGGATGGGTGTTGATTTTGTGGACATCAATGCCGACGTAAACTTCGTCGTCTGTTGTGAGATTTATTTTGTTGAAAAAACGCTGTTTCCTTGATAGTGTCTTCTTCACGGCCATCCCTTTCAGATTAGTTTTTGCGGAAATTATAACCGCTAACCGGATGACCTGCATATTATCTAATTCACCCTGTGATAGACAAGCATGGGACGGATTTCTGGCATATCGTGTATTTCTACAAGGATTATGGAGCTTCGTTTAGGGTTAAGGGTGCATATGATGAGAAGAAATAGCGACATGTATATGGTAATTGTCACAGGCAAAGTTGCTGTGATTATCTTGTGGAGTATCATGTCTGTGTTTGTTAGTTGTGTTTACGAGGGCCCTGACCGCGTATATCGCCTGGATTCAAACTATCAGATGTGGGGGTGGCCCGGCTGGATTATGAGATATGATCCAGTTCATGCGGCTTACACACGAAATCTTCTACCCGAACACTTCGATAGCAGACCTGGAGAAGGCTTGTAGAGCTACGTTACCCGAGTTCAACCTGACTACATATAGGCCATGGTCCCGGCTATTGCTTTCGCCTGTGACAAAATGTTTGCTTTTTATGACACCAGTTTTTTTTATAATTGTTTTGATTGGGCCTTGTTGTGTCTTGAGACTATTATCGCGGTCAACTAAAGACATAGTAGGCAAGTATTTGTCGAGGTGAATTTAGATAATATGCAGGTCATCCGGTTAGCGGTTATAATTTCCGCAAAAACTAATGTGAAAGGGACGATTGATGTTGATTATCTTTTTAACGTCACGCCCGATCATGAGGAAACGTTTGTTATGGATGCGCTTGGCAACAGGACAGGCAGTCAGAACCTGCGGGACGGGACGGTTAGTTTCACTGTCGATTCGGCCACGAATCGGTATACCTCCATCGGGGGCAATAACATCTACCACGACGATGCGGGCAATATGACGACGGACAAGGACGACTACAAGTACTTCTACGATGAAGCCTGCCCCGGCATGTTTTTAGCCGGGGAAAATCGGCTGGTCAAGATCGAGGACTCCTCGAGCGTCGAAGTGGCGAGCCACGATTATGACACCCTTGGCAGGCGCATCCGCGTGATAGACAAGTCGGCCGACCCCGATGTAACGACGCTGTACTATTATAACCCTGTACTGGCCCAGCGAGTTTATTGGCTTGAAATTTGTTGTTTTGTCGGCAGGAATTTACGATTTGGGCAGTTGGACAATGCCGGGAATCGAGATTGAGCAATATGGAATCACTTCGCAATGCTGTTTAGAGCCGCCACAGGCGGGTCTCCACTTCGACATTTGGGCGGCTGCGCTTTGCTCGTCATGCCCCTCCAGAGGCGGATTTCGCTTTGCTCCACTTCGTTCGGGATGACGCCGGGGGGCGGCTACACGGGCGTCATGTGGGGTGAAATAGGGTGGTATTCGTTCAAAAAGCCGGGTTTTTCGGAAATTTGTTGCTTATTCGGCCGATATGATGTAGAGTGCTGGTTTCCCTGTAACCTTTAATTGCGGGCTAAGAGTACTTTATGGTAGACGACCTCAAAGAAAAGCTGAAATCGATGAGCCTTGGCGATCATCTGGAGGAGCTGCGCGCCAGGTTAATCCTGGCGTTTTTGGGGCTTTTCATGGGGATCGTCGTGTGCCTGTTCTTCGGCAAAACGCTGATCGGGGTCATGAGCAGGCCGTTTGAGAAAGAGATCGCGAAGCTCGAGAAGAAGAAACTCATCACGATACGAGAGAAACAGATGGCCGCAGGCGTCGGCAAGGAGCCGCAGGCGGTCATCGTAACCTATGATCCGAAAAACGGATACAGAACATACACATCATTTGAGGCGATCGGCAAGCTTATCGAAGCCCTGCACGAAACCGAGCCGACCCCGGAGGACCCAAACGACATATCGCCAACCGACAAAGCGGATGGCGAAGAGAGCCCGCTGCTGGAGGCCATGGTGATTGCGCACCATCCGACGGAGAGCTTTATGGTGTACACAACAACCAAACGCCTCGATCGCCTCCGTGCCGAGTGGGATGAATCCGGAGCGATTATCGAACACTCCGAGAATGGCATGACTGTGGGCCAGCCGGGAACGGCGCAAATCGTGACGCACAGCCCGGTGGAGGGTTTCATGGTGTACCTCAAGGTGAGCATGCTGTTTGGACTGTTGATTACATCACCGTGGGTGATCTGGCAGATATGGGCGTTTGTCTCGGCGGGGCTGTATAGCAAGGAGAAAAAATACGTACACGTGGTTTCGCCGATCAGCACGGTGCTGTTCGTCGCGGGGGCGCTGTTTTTCATGCTGGTTGTCGCGCCGATGGTGATGCGCTTTCTGATTCGGTTCAACGCGGCAATGGGAGTGGGGTCGCTGTGGTCGCTGCAAAAATACATCAATATGGTCTTCTCGCTGACGATCGTGTTTGGTGCGGCGTTTCAGATGCCGATCGTGATCGTGTTCGCCGAGCGTCTCGGGCTGGTGACGGTGGATGCCCTCGCGAAGAATCGCAAGTTCGTCATCTTAGGGCTGGTGATTGTCGCTGCCATGGCGACGCCGCCGGATGTGATATCACAGATTTCGCTGGCGATTCCCTTGTACGGGCTGTACGAAGCAAGCATACTCTTCTGCCGCATCTGGCGGGCTCGCAACAAGAAGAAGGAACAATCGGACACGGATGATGATTCGTACCGCCGGCATGACGACTGATAAATGTACGAGCGGGCGATGGTCCCATAATATCACGATTTCGCAAGTGTTGCCGGGTATTGTGTTTCAGGGCAATTTCGTTTATACTGAATATTATATCATCATGTGTCTTTTATAAGATCATACAGATTCATTTTTATATCCTTTAGGGAGGCCTTATCATGATTATCTATTTCATTCGGGCGTTGTTTGTTGTGACCATTGCGGCGTTTCTGTTTGTGAGCATCAGCAAGCTGCCGTCGAATATGGACCCGGAGGACCGGACGG
>JAGHBX010000180.1 GCA_021160785.1 Planctomycetota bacterium
GAGGAACCTCCTCCACTCTGACCGGAGGACCCTGTGTTCTGACCGGCCTCTGTTGTACGCCCGCCGGACTCGGCTTGGCCCTGGCCGGAAGTTCCCGTGCCTTGCGCCTGTTCGGGAAGCCTGGGGAACGCCGCAAGGATCTTTCTGGCGACAAGACTGCCTTGGCGCCCCTGTTTTTCCTCTGCCGTCGCAAGAACAATCTCCACCATCTGCGGAAGACTGTTCAACTCGGCGGGCCATTCGGGAATCCACTCCTCGCCGTCGAAGTACATCAACTCAAAACCCACAATATTTTCCGCAATCGCCGTGAGCACACCGCCCGGCAATTCTTCTTCCGCTTCTGTTCCCACAATCGGATACAGCCTTCTCATGAGGACGCTTTTGTCCTCGGACTCGGCCAGGTAATACTGAACCTCATGAATATCCCCTTCCGGCTCACTGCGCCGGGTGTTTGCAATCGAAACAATCCGCATGGTAAGCGACGTCATCATGTTATCGTCGGTGTCGGCAAAAGTTCCCACAAACTTCATCGCATCCGCCGAGCCGTCGCGGTAGACATTGGCAAGATCGCTGCGGATCAATTCAACGGCGTATCTTAGTTCGTCGGCCGCGGCGATATTCGTGTTCACCATCGTCCGACCGGCCGTAACCGCACGCAGGGCGCCGACCGACACCAGTGCGATAAACGCCCCGATGACCGAAGCCACCATCACCTCAAGAAGAGTAAAACCTTTTTTGTCCGAACTCGATTTCATCATTGACCCTGTGTTTGTTCGGTTGACCCTGCTTCCATTTCTTCCAAAAGACCCTGTCCGTTGAACATCGTCGTAAGCGATACCTCGCGCAGCCGCGAGCCTTCGCCCCAGCCCACAATAATGTTCACACTATAGAGATAACCAATTTCCATGGACGTCACCTCCACATCCCAGTAATGGGTCGGGTCTCCGCCGCCTTCGTCCTCGAACAGGCCCGTAGTCTCACCCGATTCGATAAACGCATCTATCCCCATGAAATCTATCATAGTAAGCTGCTTGTCCAGCAGGTCCCACGCCAACTCATTTTCGCGGTTAAGCTTCACCCCGCGAAAACTATTCGTGCTGATCGCGGAAACCGCCACCACACCGCTGCTTAGCAGCACCGCGGCTACAATCGTCTCAACCAGGCTAAAAGCCCTTCTGCCGGAATATGCCTTCGATTTTCTCAATTGCCATCCATATCCAAATCCACTATTTCGACCGGCATCTCGTCGGCCTCGCCCAACCGCACCTGGGCTTTGCCCGTTGCAGCTAACACATACACTGCATAGTGATTCTTTCCGTCGCCAATCTGCACGGCGGCGGTATCCGCCGTGCCGTCGGGATAAAACACTATCGATTTCGATTCGTCTTCGTTACCGATCTCGGTCTCGGCATGTAAACTCGAAATAACCTTTATCTGCTCAAACTCCACTTCCCCGCCGAACTCCGTCGGCTTGGAATAGGCATCCGAAACCAGTTTCACCGCAGCTTCTTCTTCGCTCGTCAAATCGCCGCCGCCCAGTGTAAGGCAGAAAGACCTGCTCTCTTTGTCCAACATAAGCCGGCAATACATCTGCTTTTCGACGGCAAGCAATCTGGCGTACTTCGCCGCCAGGTACACTCCCTTGGCGGCCTTTTCGACGAGCATCTTCCTGTAGGTCCCGTAAGCCAGACCGCCGGCGGCGGAAGCCATTAAGGCAATCAGGGCGGCAACAGCAAGCAACTCTATAAGAGTAAAGCCGCCGGCCCTCTTTGCCGCCGGATGCGGGCGGTCCGAAAACGTCGGGGCGCAAGCCCGCGTTACTCGCCGTCGGGCACACGCACCGTCGCCGGGCCGGGCAAAACAACTGCTAATCGTTTGTGATGTCCGCATTGTCTCCTTCGCCGCCCTCGACGCCGTCTGCGCCCAAGCTAAGCAGTTCATATTCCTTGTCGCCCAATTCACCAGAGCCCGCGAAGTACTGATACGGATTTTGCCACGGGTCAATGAGTTCGCTTTCCTTACAATACCTGCCGTCCCATTTGCCCTCCAGTTCGTCGGGCATTATAATAAGGGCCTCGAGCCCTTCGGCGTCCGTCGGGAACCGGCCGCAGTCATAAAAAAACCTCGCCAGGCCCTGCTCGATCAGGGCCATCTTGCTCTTGGCAATATCGTGCTTGGCCTTGCCCAGACCCTTGAATATTTTCGGCGCCACAAATGCGGCAAGCATGCCGATAATGACGACCACGGTCAAAAGCTCAATAAGCGTAAAACCTTTTCGCTTCCTTCTCATTTTAAATTCCTTTCTTTGTCGCATTTTGTCAAGCCACTCCGCTGATTGACATTCCCATGATGGGCAACAGCGTCGCGGCAATAATGAAACCGACCACCAGGGCAAGCAGCAGAATGAGAATCGCCGGGAAAACCGCCATAAACCGCGCCAGAGACTGGTCGGCTTCGTCATCAAACGTATCTGCGGCATTTAGCAGAAGTTCGTCGAGCTTTCCTGTCTGCTCGCCGATGGAAACAATCTGAACCAGCAGCGGCGGAAACAGTCCCGACTCTGCAAGAGGATCCGCCAGAGGTTCGCCGGCTTTCACACGCGATGTAACATCGTCAATTGCCCTGCCCAATACCTCGTTGCCCAAGGTGTCCCGTACGACCGCGAGGGCGTGAAGTATTGTTATGCCGCATTCCGTAAGCGCGCCCAAAGTACGCGCGAATCTGCCAACCGCAATCGTCTTCAGGACGGGACCGAGTATGGGAAACCTCAATTTGAAACCGTCCCACATAAGTCTGCCCTTTGCCGTCCGCTTGAACTTGACGAACGCAAACACTGCAAGACCAAGTACAATCGCCACAAGCCATCCATACGCCACAAGGAAGTCGCTTGTCGCCATCAGCATCCGTGTCGGCAGCGGCAACATCGACGTTGGCGTACCCATTGACTCAACAATACTGGGCAATACTTTGGTGAGTACGATTATTACAGAAACGATGCCAACCGACAGAACGAACAGCGGATAAGCGGCGGCATTTTTCATGCTCGCCTTGATGCTTTCGTCTCTGGCGATCAGACCGATAAGCTGTTTCATCGTCTTGTCGAGGATGCCTCCCGTCTCGCCGACCCGCACCATAGAGGAATACAAATCGCTGAATATCTCCGGTCGTTCGGCCATCGCGTCGGAAAGCGCTGTGCCCGAACTGACCGTGCTTGCCAGATGACCGAGAAGCTCCTTCACCGCCGGTTTGTGCTGCTGGGCTTCGATGATCTCGATGGCGTTGAGGATCGGAAGACCCGCCCGCAATGCCGTGCCCAACTGCATCGTCATCTGAAGAAGGTCCTTGCTGCTTACTTTCGATCTGGTAAAACTCATGGACCTGATCGAATCGAGGATGCCGACGCCGACGCCGACGCGTGAAGACTCGGAATCCTCGAACATCTCCGACGCGAACAATCCCTTGGCGACAAGGTCCGCCACGGCGCTTCGTTGATCTACAGCGCTTATCACGCCGCTGACCGCCTCGCCCGAACCGTTCACCGCATTGTATGAAAATTCCGCCACCTTACTTATCCTTACATACCATACTCTTCATCGATGCCCTGGGTGACTCTGAGCACCTCCTCAGGCGTGGTCATTCCACTGAGTATCTTTTCAATACCGTCGTGACGCATGCACACGTAATCGGCCGGCGCCGCTTTGAATATCTCTTCCGCCGTCGGTTTGGCCGCAATCAATTTCCGAAGCGGCTCTGTTATCCTGAGCAACTCGAATATACCTATCCTTCCCCGCATTCCGGTGTTATTGCACTCGTCACAGCCTCTGCCGTGATAAAGTTCGGTGTCAGGCGAGATCGTAATAGAGTTGTTCAGACTCTCCAGCAGACTCTCACTCGGCTTATAAGGTTCCCTGCACGACGGACAGATCTTCCTGACAAGTCTCTGGGCAAGCACTCCCTCCAGCGAACTTGCCAGCAGGAAAGGCTCCACCCCCATATCGGTCAAACGAGTAACCGCCCCGGGTGCGTCATTGGTGTGTAAGGTCGAAAAGACAAGGTGGCCCGTAAGTGCGGATCGCACGGCGATCTCGGCGGTTTCCTTGTCACGAATCTCGCCGACCATGACAATATCCGGGTCCTGCCTCACGATGTGCCGCAATCCCATGCTGAATGTCAAACCCCGTCGCGGGTTGACGGGCATCTGAATAATCCCGTCAAGCTGATACTCCACCGGGTCCTCGATAGTGATAATCTTCTGACTCGGCGTATAAATTTTATTGAGAGATGCATATAAAGTCGTCGTCTTGCCGCTTCCGGTCGGGCCCGTAACGAGCACCACACCGTGAGCCTTGCTCAGACACTGGTTGAACCCCACCAATGTATGTTCGTTCATCCCCAGCTCATCCAGGCTGATCAATGCGGCGCTCCTGTCGAGGATTCTCATGGTAATCGACTCGCCGAAGACAGTGGGCACCGTGGAGACACGAATATCCACCCTGCCCTTCTTGCCGGTAAATTCGATATGTCCGTCCTGGGGAACGAACCGCTCGGCGATGTTCATGTTGGCCATGATCTTGACACGTGAGATAATCGCCGCCTGCAGCTTCTTGGGCGAAGAGGACTTCTCGATCAGCATACCGTCGATGCGGTACTTGATCTTGACTTCCTTCTCGAACGGCTCGATGTGAACGTCGCTTGCCCTCGCCTCGACCGCCTCCAACAGGACCAGGTTAACAAGGTTGACCAGCGACGGCTCCCGCGCAAGCTCGTGCAGCCGGGCAGCGGTCAACTCACCCACTTCCAGATCGCCGCCTTCCGAGAGCTGCGTTTCGTCCGGTGCAAGATTCTCCAACATCCGGGCGACGTTGCTGCCGTAGAACTTGAGAATCGCCCTCTCCATCTCGGCCGGGCTGCCGTACCGCCGCCGGATCGAGCAGCCCGTAACAATACGGACCTCTTCAATCGCCTGCCTCTCGAAAGGATCGGTCATCGCCAAAATCAACTGCCCGTTTCGCCTTTCTATCGGCAGGATGCTGTACTTGCTGACCAGTTCCGCCGGTACAAGACTTATTACATCCGGCAGGATGGCAATCTCGTCCAGATCGGCCGTTGCGATGCCCGCCTGATGAGCTAACGTCTCATTGAGTTGTTTGCGGGTGATGTGTCCGCTGTCCAGCAGGACCTGACCAAGTTTCTTGTCCGCCGCTTCCTGCTGCAACAAAGCACGTTCCAGGGCCACATCGTCCAGATATGACCTTTCACAAAGCAACTCTCCCAATCTCTTCCTGTCCGACACTTTTCCCGTACCTTCCACCAAAAAATGAGGTTATGTAAAAACGATAATTATACACCAAAAACGGTCGCAGGTCAAGAAGAACCTCCCATGCTGCGCACTAAACGAGTCCCAAAACCCGCTATACAATGATAGACGCCCCATAACCCTTTTTTGTTACAAGAAAATGAGATTTCGGCTTTTTTTTGCCGCCCTGAGCCGCATTAGCCTTCTTACCTTCCCCGGGATATCAATAGAATGCCTTTTGGCAACAAGAATTGAGCAAGGGGGGTATCCACTTGACGCAAGTGGCATCTACATGTAGTATGTTTGGGTATGGAAGAACATGAAGAGCATTCAGTACCCGTGGCGGGCATTGATTACCCACGCAATTTCGACGAGTTTAACAGGTGGTTCACCAACGAGGCCGCGTAGAGGTGGATGAGACA